>JAFEEZ010000260.1 GCA_018240825.1 Pseudomonadota bacterium
ATCTCGAAGAGGATATCCTCTTTCGAGCCGAAATAGTGGTAGAGTAGGGATTTTGACATGCCGCAGGCTTCGGCCAGTTCACCGACGGAGCAACCCAGAAACCCTTTTTCCCCATAGAGGCGAGCGGCCGTCTCGATAACTGCTTCGCGCCTATCGCCGTAATCTGCCGCCTGCGTTCGCGCCACGGATCGTCGCTCCCCGGAATAACTGAACGACCGGTCTAGGAAGACGACGTTGCGAGGGCAAGATCATCTTCAAGCGTCGAAGTCGACCGCTACGTTGTCGGTGAGCGGCGCGCTCTGGCAGGTCAAGATGTATCCCTGCTCGAGTTCCTCGCCCGTGAGCCCGAAATTCGC
This sequence comes from Pseudomonadota bacterium, assembly GCA_018240825.1. Taxonomy (GTDB): domain Bacteria; phylum Pseudomonadota; class Alphaproteobacteria; order Sphingomonadales; family Sphingomonadaceae; genus Sphingomonas. The sequence goes on from JAFEEZ010000260.1 coordinate 357, forward strand.
ATCCATCTGCATCTTGCCCGATACAAGTTTGGCTCGGCACGTCGCGCATACGCCGGCCTTGCAAGCATAAGGCGCCGGCATGCCCGCTGCGCGTGCGCTCTCGAGGATGCTGCCGCGTTCGGCGTCGAAAGTGATCGAGCGCTTGCGGCCTTCAAGCGTGACGCTGATTTTGCGCCCCTGCGACTGTACAGCGAGATGGGCGCGGCGCGCGGGATCGTCGACATGCCGGTCGGCGGCAAACCGCTCCGCAAGGACCGCTTCCGTCTTCATTCCCGCTCCGACGAGGACGGTCCGCGCCGCCTCCATCATGGCGCCCGGCCCACAGAGGAAGGCGACATCGATCACTTTCGGATCCACGAGCCGCTCGACCACTTCGGTGAGCTTCGCGACATCGAGCCGGCCATTGAACAGGTCAATCTCCTCTTCTTCGGCGCTGAGGAAATGGTGGACCTGGAGGCGGCCCATATACCGGTTCTTCAGTGCCGCGAGTTGCTCAAGAAACATGATCGAGCCGCTATGATGGTTGCCGTAAAGGAGCGTGAACGTGCTGTCCGGCTCTTCCAGGAGCATCGATTTGACGAGCGACAGGATCGGCGTGATCCCCGATCCCGCCGCGATACCAAGGTAACGGGCCGCGTGCCGCGCCTCGAAATGCCAAGTGAAACTGCCATGAGGCACCATTGCCTCGATCTCGTCGCCGACCGCGAGCGAGTTGTTTGCCCAGTTTGAGAACAGGCCGCCTTTGATCCGCTTGATGGCGACCCACAATTCTCCTTCGGATGGTGCGGCGCATACCGAATAGGTCCGTCGAACATCCTCCTCGTCGAATTGGTGCCGCAGCGTGAGGTGCTGACCGGGCCGGAAAGCAAATTGCGCGCGAGCATCCTCCGCCGGGATGAGCCGGATCGCGATCGCATCGTCCGTTTCACGGCGAATCTCGGCGACGGTCAATTTATGGAAGCCTAGAGCCAACGGCTTGTCCTCAATGACATTTGAAGCGATCGAATGGTTCGAGGCAGGCGTCGCATTGCCATAGAGCTTTGCACGGCGTTGACCCGAACCGGCTGATCTCGTGCGTCTTGATCGATCCGCAGCGAGGGCATTGCGCGGCCTCACGGTTATGAAGCGAGGATGCGCCCGCGCCCTGCGGTGGTGGCGCGATGCCATAAGCGCGCAGCTTCTCACGGCCCTCTTCGGTGATCCAATCGCTGCTCCAGGCCGGCGAAAGCACGGTAGCAATGCCGACGTCATCGAGCCCGGCGTCATCCAGTGCCTTGCGCACCGACTGCTCGATCACGAGGGTAGCTGGGCACCCGCTATAAGTCGGCGTCAGCGTAACCGACGGTGGTCGGCCATCGATGCGACGCACGATTCCCAGCTCTACGACCGATACTGCGGGAATCTCGGGATCCGGCACGGTTGCCAGAACTTTGAGAATCCGGCCTCTCAGCTCGGTTGCTGTGAGACCCTCACCAACGGGCATCTGGATAGCTGCGAGGTAGATGCTGCATCGTCGCGAGCATATGACCGAGATGCTCGCTGTGCCTGCCCGTGCGGCCGCCCGTGATCGGGCGACGCTGGGCCGGCGTGTCGATCGTCGCCTCGGATAGGGTTTGGGACACAATCTCGTCGAACGCGGGCCGGAGCGCCGCGCGATCGACACCAATACCGCTGTCGCGCATCTCGATGTCGATCGCATCCATCGTGAAAAGCTCGTCGACAAAGCGCCAATGCCAATCGAGACCATCGATCATCCGGATCCGGCTCTCGTCGGTTCCGTCGCCCAGCCGGATGACCCATTCGGCCGAAAGGCCGGCGTGATACTCTGTTTCCTTTGCCGCTTTGGCCGCGATCGCCGCCAGTTCGGGATCGGCTGACGTGGCAAGCGCAGAGTAGATGAGGTTCTGGTGGGTCGAGAAAAGGAATTGCCGCGCCATGGTGCGGGCGAAGTCGCCGTTGGGTTGTTCCACCATCAGGCAGTTGCGAAAATCCAGAACGTCGCGGTGGAATGCGAGGCGATCGGCGTCGCGCCCCGCTTCTTCGAGGTCGCCTGCGCGGCCGAGCAGCAGGGTCGCTTGGCCGATTAGATCCAGCCCGAGATTCGCGAGCGAGAGATCGACCTCGAGCGCGGGCGCGTGTCCGCACCATTCACCGAGCCGCTGACCCAGCACGAGCGCGTCGTCGCCCAGCCGCAGCAGATACTCGATATGAGCGTCGGTGGTGGCGAGTGCGCCAGCCATCACATATGCCTCACTTCATCCGGAATCTCGTAGAAGGTCGGGTGCCGATAGATCTTGTCCTCTGCTGGCGCGAAAAGCGGCCCTGCCTGCTCCGGGTCAGAGGCTGAAATATCCGTCGAGCGCACCACCCAGATGCTGACGCCTTCCATCCGGCGGGTGTAGGTATCCCGCGCATGGCGTAGCGCGAGCTCCGCGTCGGGGGCGTGGACCGATCCGGCGTGCTTGTGCGACAAACCGCCGCGCGCACGCACGAATACTTCCCACAAGGCCCAGTCGCTATTCATCCTCGATCTCCGTTCAGGCCGCCAGCCGGCGTTCGCGTTCGAGACGCTTCGCCTCATGGACTTCGGCGGCCTCACGCACCCATGCGCCGTCGTCCCATGCCTGACGCCGCGCGGCCAAACGCTCCTTGGCAACGGGACCTTCGCCTCGCACCACGGCGAAGAATTCCTCCCAGTCGATCTCGCCAAACTCGTAATGGCCTGTAGCCTCGTTCCAGCGCAGATCGGGGTCGGGAATCCGCAAGCCGATAAGGTCGGCCTGCGGCACAGTGGCGTCGATGAACTTCTGACGCAGCTCGTCATTAGTGTCGCGCTTGATGCGCCAGCGCATCGACTGCGCGGTGTTGGGCGATTGATCGTCAGGAGGTCCGAACATCATGATCGCTGGCCACCACCAGCGATCGAGCGCATCTTGCGCCATGCGCTTCTGCTCGGGCGTTCCAGCCGCAAGCGTCATCATGATCTCATAACCCTGGCGTTGGTGGAAGCTCTCTTCCTTGCACACGCGGACCATCGCGCGGGCATAAGGTCCGTAGGAAGTGCGTTGCAGCGGCACCTGATTCATGATCGCCGCGCCGTCGACAAGCCATCCGATGGCGCCGATATCCGCCCATGTCGGCGAGGGATAATTGAAGATCGTGCTATACTTGGCCTTGCCCGAATGAAGTGCTTCGATCATCTGCGTGCGACTGGTTCCGAGCGTCTCGGCGGCGGCGTAGAGATAGAGTCCGTGTCCGCCTTCGTCCTGCACCTTTGCGAGCAATATAGCCTTGCGACGGAGTGACGGCGCGCGCGTGATCCAATTCCCTTCCGGAAGCATCCCGACAATCTCGCTGTGCGCGTGCTGGGAGATCTGGCGCACAAGCGTTCGCCGGTATGCCTCTGGCATCCAGTCCTTAGGCTCGATGAACTCGTCCGCCGCGACTCTCGCTTCAAATGCCTCGATGAGTTCTTCCGATTCGACGTTTACGATGCTGTCGGCCTTGCCCAGTTCGGTGGTGTACATCGCTCATCTCCTCGGATTCCTGACTACCATTGGCCGACCGTTCGGTCAAATAATTTACTTATACTCGTTCGAGCACCATCGCGATGCCTTGCCCGACGCCGATGCACATTGTGCACAGCGCGTACCGTCCGCCCCGTTCGTGCAATTCGATCGCGGCGGTCTGCGCGAGCCGCGCGCCCGACATGCCCAGCGGATGGCCCAGCGCGATCGCGCCGCCATTGATGTTGACGTGGTCTGCGTCGTCGGGGAGGCCGAGTTGGCGTAGGACCGCGAGTCCCTGGGCGGCGAAGGCTTCGTTAAGCTCGATCACGTCGATCTCGCCGAGCGTCAGGCCAGCCTTGGCTAACACCTTGATCGTTGCCGGGGCTGGGCCGATTCCCATTATGCGCGGCGGCACCCCGGCAACCGCAGTGGCAACGACGCGTGCGAGCGGCGCAAGACCCGCAGCGCCTGCCGCACGCTCGGACATGACCAGCAGCGCTGCCGCCCCGTCATTCACCCCGCTGGCATTTCCGGCCGTAACACTGCCGTCAGGCCGCACGATGGGCTTAAGCTGGGCCAATGCTTCCATCGTCGTGGCGCGCGGATGCTCGTCAGCCTTGACGACGACTGAATCTCCTTTGCGTTGGGCTATGGAGACGGGAACGATCTCTTTCGCCAGCCGGCCGCTCGCCTGAGCCCGCGCCGCCCGCTCTTGGCTCGTGACGGCGAAACGGTCCTGATCCTCGCGCGAAATCTGGAACTCGTCGGCGACGTTCTGTGCCGTCTCGGGCATCGAATCGACACCGAACTGCGCCTTCATCGCCGGATTAACGAACCGCCAGCCGATGGTCGTGTCGAAAGTCTGCGTCTGGCGCGAGAAGGCCGCGTCTGCCTTCGCCGTGACGAACGGCGCGCGAGTCATGCTCTCGACGCCGCCGGCGACGACGATATCGGCATCTCCGGAGGTGATCGACCGGGCCGCGTAAGCCAGCGCATCCAATCCTGACCCGCACAGGCGATTCAGTGTAGTGCCGGGTGCGCCCTCGCCAAGTCCGGCCAACAGCGCGGCCATCCGGGCAACGTCGCGATTATCCTCACCTGCCTGGTTGGCGCAGCCGAGCATCACGTCGTCGATCGCATTCCAGTCGATCTGCGGATGCCGCTCCCTGAGCGCGCGGATCGGGATGGCGGCCAGGTCGTCTGCACGGACTGCGGATAGCGAACCGCCATAGCGGCCGATCGGGGTGCGTACGGCGTCACAGACATAGGCGTAGGTCATCATCGCTCCTCGAGAACCCGGCGGCCAAGCGAGCGGCTCAGCCCCTGCATGGTGGCGATGACCCGGTCGTCCTCGCCGAAAACCGTGACCGAATAGACGCCGGATCGCCCGCCAGCGGCTGTCTCGCGCGCTTCCGCCCTCAGCCTCTCGCCGGCGTTGCCGGGGTTGAGGAAAGCGATCGAGCAATGTTGGGCGACCGTGGCGATATTGCGGGAGTTGCAAGCATAGGCGAACGCTGCGTCGGCGAGCGCAAAGATCATTCCCCCATGTGCCGTCCCGTGACCGTTCAACATCGCTGGCGTGAGGGTCATCGACACCAGGCTGTACCCTTCGCCTGCGTCTTCCAGCGTCAGCGCCCAAGCTCGGGCCGCGCCTTCGCGGGCGAGAAGCGCGGTCGCGACGCGCCGTGCGAGTCGTGCCTCTTTGCTTTCCCGGCTGCCCTCTGTGTCCATAGGCACATCCTTAACGTCGTAAAATCCCCTTGCCAATAATAGTTCGACCAGTCATACAATAAATGCGGGCGACAGATCCGGTCGAGGAGGATGCATGGCATTCGAAACTATCCAGTATGACGTGGTAGGCGGCGTCGGCTGCCTCATGTTGAACCGGCCCGATCGACTGAACAGCTTCACGGTTGCCATGCACGGCGAGGTTGCGGCCGCGCTCGATTCGGCGGCGGGAGATTCTACTGTACGCGCGCTGCTCCTGACCGGAGCCGGCCGCGGGTTTTGTGCCGGCCAGGATCTGGGCGACCGGGCGGTGGCGCCGGGCGGGCAAGCTGTGGATCTCGGCGATTCGGTCGAGCGTTACTATGCGCCACTGATTCGCCGCATCACCTCACTCGACATGCCGGTCGTCTGTGCGGTCAACGGGGTCGCCGCCGGCGCGGGAGCCAATATCGCCCTTGCATGCGATGTCGTGATCGCGGCGCGAAGCGCCAAGTTCATCCAGTCCTTTGCGAACATCGGTCTCATTCCCGATTCCGGCGGAACCTGGATTCTCCCGCGTCTCGTCGGGCAGGCGCGGGCGCTCGGGCTGGCGCTCACCGGCGACCCGCTTCCTGCCGAGCGAGCGGCGGAGTGGGGTTTGATCTGGAAATGCGTCGACGACGACATCCTGGCGGGAGAGGCCCTGGCGCTCGCGCGGGCTTTCGCGAGCGGGCCGACGAGCGGCCTGGTGGCGACGAAGCATGCTCTGCGGGCCTCGTCGCTCAAATCGCTCGACGTCGCGTTGGATGACGAACGCGACCTGATGTCGCGCCTGGGCCGCACGGCCGATTACGCCGAAGGCGTCGCCGCTTTCGGC
>JAFEEZ010000261.1 GCA_018240825.1 Pseudomonadota bacterium
ACGCGACACCGCGCGAGGGCTGTTCGATCGGTTTCCGCGTCTGACCTGGGTTGCCGGGGTGACGCGCGACGTCACGTCCCATGACAGCCAGACCCTGACCGGCGGCATTCACCGTCGAAGCGGTGAAGCTGCGACGAGCAGGGGCTGGGCGCTGTCGGCGATCGTCGATCGCGTCGGCGGCGGCGACGCGTTCGCCGCCGGGCTGTTGCATGCATTGGGCGAGGATTGGCCGCTCCAGCAAATCATCGATTTCGCCGCTGCCGCAGGGGCGCTCAAGCACACCATTCCCGGCGACCTGTTCAGGCTGCCCGCCAGTTCGGTTCACCGCGCCAGCGTGGGAGGCGCCGATATAAAACGGTAAGCAGCGCATCTCCAATTGGTCAACCAGTTTAGTTTAGGGGTTGACACCAATCCTAGTCCAGTGGAGGAGATATTGGACAGGCCAAAAGGTCAAAGGGATGGAGAGCGTTGTGAGGGGATCAGTCAAATTTTCGGGCCGTCTGGCAGCAGGGCTGTTGCTCGCCGCGTCGCCGACCGCGGTGGCGCATGCGCAAACCAGCCCCGATCCGGCGCCCGCGCCCCAGGACCAGTCGGCGCCGACGAACAACGATGACATCGTCGTCACCGGACTTCGCGCTTCGATCCAGTCGTCGATCACCAACAAGCGCAACGAAACGATCATTTCCGATTCGCTCTCGGCGACCGATATCGACGGCCTCCCGGCGACCAATCTGGGCGATGCGATCGCGACCATCCCCGGCGCGACGACACACCGCGAAAAGGGTGCGGCGTCCGAAATCGCGATCGGCGGGCTCGGGCCGTTCCTGTCGAGCGTCAACGTCAACGGGCGCGAGACGACCACCGGTAACGGCAAGCGATCGGTCAATTTCTATCTGTTTCCCTCCGAGCTGATCAACACGGTCTCGGTCAACAAGACGCAGCGCGCCGACCTGATCGAAGGCGGCACGTCGGGGACGATCAACTCGCAGACGCTCAAGCCGCTCTATCGCAGCAAACGCCAGATCGTGCTCAGCGCGCGCGGCATCCTGACGGGCTATGACCACAAGCTCAATGATCCCGCCGGACTGGGGTATCGCCTGACCGGAAGCTATGTCGACCAGTTCGACCTCGGCAGCGCAGGCAAGTTCGGCGTCGTGCTCGGCGTTCAATACCAGCGCGCGAACGAGCCCGAAGAGCTGCTGGGCGGGGGATCGACCTGGAATGCCTGCCGTGGCGACGTGGCCTATACCGCCACTCAGACCTGTGCCTCGGTCACGCCACAGAATTACGGCGCCACCGTCCCCGCAGGCACGCCCTATTATTTTGCGACGACCAGCCGCAACAACATCCAGTTCACCACCGGCGACAAGCGCGTGGCGTGGATCGGCGACCTGCAATGGCGGTCGAACTCGGGGATTGAGGTCAATTTAGACGTCGAAATCTCGGACTACAAGTTCACCGAGGATCGCCAGATATTCAACCTGTCCGAAACGACGCGCGGCATGACGAACATCGTGTTCGGCGCCGATCACATCCTCGATTCGTACAGCGGCAACAGCTATGGCGAAGTCACGCCGACCTTCCGTATCCAGGACGAGAAATATCGCGGCGGCGGCCTCAACATCAAGATTCCCGTCACTGATCGCTTGACCCTCACCGCCGACGCCGCACTGTCGCGCACGCGTCGCGAGCGCATGGACCGGTCGGTGCGGTTGCGCACCAGCCCCACCGACATCAACGGCGTGGTTGTGCCCGGGGTCACCACCGGGTCGAGCGGCGGCCGTATCCCCTACGACTTCACCAATTATCCCGACGGCACGCAGGGATTGGCGCTCAATCCTGCGTTCAACGTCGAGAATCCGGACAATTTCAGCGCCGCGGCACGCTTGCGCCGCGACGATCAGATCCGCTGGCATAACAATGACATGGCGCGGCTCGACGGAACGTGGAAGCTCGACGGTTTCATCAACAGCCTCGCGTTTGGCGGGCGCTGGAATAACATGCGTTTCCGTTCGATCGAGCAGGACCGCAAGGAGTGGAACCTGAACGTCGGCGCGACGCCGAGCGCGTCGATCGGCGCGCCGGGGACCTATACGATCAGCCTCGCAACGATGGCGGCGGCCAATCGCGCGTGCCGCGAATCGTTCCCGCAGAGCGATTTCCTGTCCGCCGACGCCACCAATTCGATCCGCTCCTGGGCCAGCTTCAACGCGATCTGCCTGTTCCAGAACTTCCTGGGAACGAGCGATCCGGGCCCGAGCAGCGATACGCGGTCGATCGCCAACCGCGACGTCAGGGAAAAGACCTGGGCCGGCTATCTTATGGCCAATTTCGGCGGCGACCTGGGCAGCGTGCCGTTCAGCGGCAATGTCGGGCTGCGCTTCGTCTCGACCGACGTCACCTCGTCGGGCCTACGCGGCGGGTTCGACGTGATCGACAATGGCAACGGGACGATCCGGCTGGTGTCGAACGGCCAGTTCGTCCCGCTGGTCGACAAGTTTCACTATGATCGCTGGCTGCCGAGCGTGAATCTGGCGTTCAATGTCACCGACAAGTTCAAGGTGCGCGCGGCTTTCTCGCGGTCGATGACCAAGCCCGACCCGGCGAGCCTGGCCAACGGCCGCACTTTCGCACTCGACGCATCGCAGACCTCCTATCCGACGGTCGCCGCCGCGATCTCGTCGATCACCGCAGCAGGCAACCCGCGCACCAAGCCGCTGATGTCCTGGAATTACGACCTGTCGTTCGAATATTACCTCAATAAGGATTCGATCTTCTCGCTCCGCCTGTTCCACAAGGATTTCCAGGGCGGAACGGACAACATCCTGCAGAACGAGACCTATACGATCGGCGGGCAGACCTTCACGGTGCCGGTCAACGTCCTGCAATCGACCAACGAGACCAACTGGATCAACGGGTTCGAGGTCGCGGCGAGTTATCGCGCGTCGTTCCTGCCGGGTTTCCTGAGTGGGCTGGGGTTCCGGGGCAGCTGGGCGCACGCGGCAAGCAATTTCCGGCAACAGGATTTGCGGCTGGGCGAGCAGGTCGATCTGGCGACCGGCAAGGTCTATCCGGCGCTGGCCGACCCGGTCGGCATCTTCGGCCTGTCGAAAAACGTGCTGACCCTGACGCCCTATTATCAATACAAGGGGTTCGAGGCGTCGGCGATCTACAAGTTCCGCTCGGCCTATTACCAGCAGTTCGTCGGCGATCCCGCACAGAACCGCGTGGTGCGCGACGAAGGAACCTGGGACATTGCGTTGCGCTATCGCTTCACCAAGAATTTCAGCGTCGAGTTCCAGGGAACCAACATCACCGATACGCCGCGGCGGCAGGATATGCCGGTGCCGGGCAGCTTCAAGGAAGCGAGCTATTACGGGCCGACCTATTTCATCGGCGCGACGATCAAGTTCTAAAGCGCCCGGCGCAAAGGCGAATCACGATGACGAAGAGCTGGGCATTGTTGGTCTGCCTGGTCGCCTTGCTGGCGACTCCGGCCATGGCGCGCGAGGTGCTGGTCCGCGACCAGCGGGGCTTCGCGGCCGCCGCGAAAGGCGTGCAACCGGGAGATCGCATCATCCTGGCCGACGGCGAATGGCGCGATTTCCAGATCAAGCTGGTAGCCGAAGGCACCGCAGCCAAGCCAGTGGTGCTGACCGCCGAGCACCCGGGCAAGGTCGTCCTGACCGGACAATCCAGCCTGGCGATCGCCGGGCGCTATATCGCGGTGTCCAATCTGGTGTTCCGCGACGGTTACGCGCCGGGCAAAGAAGTCGTCGCGACGCGTGTCGGAAAGCGCTGGGCGGAAAGCTCGCGGCTGTCAGGGATCGTCATCGACCGTTTCAACAATCCCGACCGCAAGACAGAGGACCATTGGGTCGCGCTGTACGGCTACAACCTGCGGGTCGATCATTCGCATTTCGAGGGCAAGAGCAACAACGGCGCGATGATGGTCGTGATCCGCGACAAGCCGTGGCCGCTCGATAACACGATCCGCATCGACCATAACTATTTCGGGCCGCGTCCGCCGCTCGGGTCGAACGGCGGCGAGACGATCCGGATCGGGACGTCGACCGAATCGATGAGCGATTCGCACACGGTCGTCGAGGACAATTACTTCGAACGCTGCGACGGCGAGGTCGAGATCGTCTCGGTCAAATCGGGCGCCAACATCATC
>JAFEEZ010000262.1 GCA_018240825.1 Pseudomonadota bacterium
CAATGTTGGGATGGCTGACGATGAGAGAGTGGAGTTCGGCCGTTTGACAAGAGAGGCCGGAAGCGTAATTCATTGATCGTCTCCCTATTTTGCAGTGAATTAGTGCGAGAGTGCGAGGCGTCGAGCGAGGTTGTCTGCGATCGCGGGTGGCAGCGCTTCGCCTTGATCGAACCACCCTCGCGCCTGTTCTGGCGTGAAGCCAAACGAGGGGGTCCAATCCGATAAGGCGCCGAGGTTGGTGATCCCAGCCATCAGCAGCCCGCGCGCAGCATTGGGAGGTGTCGCGTCTGCAAGTTGCCTTGCAATCCAGACCGGATCGATTTCAGAAATTTCGAAGTTCTTGCGACCTTTCAGCCAGTCCATGGCGTCGAGAGCGTGGAGATGTACGAAGGCGGCAGACGCGCTGTTGCGCGCTTGTAACACCCGCTCAGTGCTTGTGCGGATGAGCTTTCCGGGACCACAGCGGTTGCGTAGCGTTCTCGTATCCAGACCCGAGAGCAGCGCCAGATCGGCCACTGTTAACGTGGATTGAGTTTGACCGTAGAATGCAGATTCAATTGTCTCGATCAAATTTAGCCAAGCATAGGCCAGATTAAAGACACGACGGACTTCGCCGTTTCGAGCCGGGGTGAGATCGACGCCGCCCAAAGCGACATCGGGGAGAGTCGACAAAAAGTGCTCTAGAAAGTCCAGTGCGCTGTTCCGGGCATCTTCGACGTCCGGCCGATGATCGTGGTCAAGCGAAAGGCCTCGGTTCTCCAACATCACATGTAGGCTGTGGACTTTGTGCGCGACCGCAAAACGACCAAGATCGATCGACGCGATCTCGTCGTCCGACAAGTTTTCATCGGCCAATCCCTCGACACTGATACCGAGAAAGTCGTTTCGTACCGCTTCGCCGAGCGGTTCTGCGAGAGTGAAATATAGATCATCTGCTTTGAGGAGCAGGCAGTGCCGTAGGTGGGTTTCGACGGCGTTCAACGGCGGGATGTTCATGCTGCACTCCGTTGTGATATGTGCATATCACCACAGAATTTCAGCCGCGTCAAACGAAAAGTGACATCTACATATCACAAGCTTAGGCATGGCGGTTCGCGCCCCATTATACACGTGCTCTCAGTAACCGTGGTACCGACCAATTCCCTTCGCCCGCTCCAGCTTCTTGCCGCGAAATAGCGGCGCTATTTCGCGACACAGCAAGAAGCCCGGCCGGCATGGCGGAGCCATGGCCGACGACGCGGCTTTGCTGCGTCGGAGCCGGTAAGCGTTTCAAACGTTTCCGGCTTATGCCCTCATCGGTCATCCGTTCGTTCCATTACGACCCCGCCGCGCACACGCTCGACGTTCAGTTCGTCTCCGGCCGCCGCTACGCGTACCTCGACGTCCCTGAGCGCGAGGTCGAAGCGATGCGCCGCGCCACCTCCAAGGGCGGGTTCTTCAACCGCCGCATTCGCGACCGCTATCGCTTCGAGCGCCGCTGACGCCTATCGTCGGGGCATGACGGCAATACGAATCGGAATCGGCGGCTGGACGTACGAGCCCTGGCGCGGGACCTTCTTTCCCGACAAATGGCCGGTGAAGCGCGAGCTCGAATATGCGTCGCGCCAGTTCACCGCGATCGAGGTCAACGGCACCTATTATTCGGGGTTCAAGCCGGCGACGTTCGCGGGCTGGGCGAAAGTCGCGCCAGACGACTTCATCTTCACGCTAAAGGCGTCGCGCTTCTGCACCAATCGCAAGGTGCTGGCGGAAGCGGGCGAGTCGATCCAGCGCTTCACCGGCCAGGGAATCGTCGAGCTGGGACCGAAGCTCGGCCCGATCCTGTGGCAGTTCATGGCGACCAAGAAATTCGACGCGGATGATTTTGGCGCGTTCCTGAAATTGCTGCCCGCTGAACAGGACGGCGTTGCGCTGCGCCACGCGGTGCAGGTGCGGCACGATAGCTTCCATGTCCCCGAGTTCGTCGAGATGTGCCGCGCGGCGAACGTCGCGATCGTCTATGCCGAATCGCCCGAATATCCGGCGATCGCGGATATCGCCGCCGACTTCGTTTATGCGCGGTTGGAAGGCAGCGTCGAGCACGAGCCCGCCGGTTACACGTCCGATGCGCTTGATCGCTGGGCGAAGGTGGCGAAAGCCTGGGCTTCGGGCGACGCGCCCGATGATTTGCCGTATTTCGGCGCACCGCCGCCCAAAACGCCGCGAGACGTCTTCGTCTTCATGATTTCCGGCGCCAAGGTTCGCAATCCCGCCGCCGCGCGCGCGTTGATCGAGCGCCTCTAGCGCGCCGACGCGGGGTTGGCCGTCGCCGGATTCACGACCCGACCCGACAGGGCCGCGGCCTCGAGCACGTTGAGCGCCTTGCGCGCTTCGACGTAGCGCTTCGCCCCCGTCATCCAGCCGGTCGCCTGCGCGGCGCCGGGCAGCTTGTTGACCTCCTCGACAGCGGCCTCGACCTGATCCTGCGCCAACATGCGCCGCACGCGCGCGAGGCGTTCGCTCGGCACTGGCGAAGGCGTGTTCCTGGGATGGACGATGATCAGGCTGCCGAGCAGCCGCCAGACCGATCCGCCCCAGCCTGTGCCGCCCGACGGCCCGAGCGCAAGCTGCGGTCCTATCTGGTCGAGCCCCAGGCGCAGATCCTCCACCGTCACCGGATCGCGCGACGCGGCGATGATCGCATTGACCTCGTTGGGCTGCGTCGCGCCGAAGCGATCGCGCAATTGCTGTTCGAGATAGCCGAGCCCCTGCCCGCGACTGATCTGCCGCCGCGCCGCGAGCGCGACGAACAGTCCTTCGGCGCGTGTCGCATTGCCATAGGCGCTGGCGGACGCCGCGGTGATGGCCGCGCCACGCTGTTCGAGCGCGGTGAGCTGCGCGGAGAGCAGTTCCTGCCGCGCCGACAGCGAGGCAGGGTCCGTGGCGACCGGCGGTGTCACGATGACCTTGGTCGGCTGCGGCGCCGCGGGCACGTTTTGCGGTTGTTCAGCCGCACCGGACGCCCCGAACCGGTTGATCGCCCAAACCGCGATCAACACGCCGATCAGGAATGTGACCAGCGCTATCCCGCCGGCGGTCGCCCATGTCATCCGTCGGGCGGCGGGCGGCCCGGCGGGAACCGGCGCAGGGGGCGGCGTCTCGTCGCTCATCAATCCCTTATCCGCGCGAGCGGCGGCAGGGTCAATCGGCGAGACGCCGGGCGATCGCGATCAGGGTTGTGTCGTCGGGCGACGGCGCTGCGGCGATGCCGTCCCAGCCGCGTCCGGCAACGGCCGCCACCGCCTCGCTGAGAGTCGCGAGCCGAATCCCCGCACGCGCATCGCCGACCAGTTCGGCAAGCCGTTGGGCAGCGCGTGTGGAGTGAAGCAGAGCGACGCAACCAGCCAAGGCGTCGATCGCCGAGGGTACGATCGGCAGCGGATCGCTCGCGTAGACGGCGATTGCTTCGGCAACGACGCCGCCAACATGAACGCGGCGCTCGCGCCCGGCGAGCAGCAGCGCGCGCGTGAAACCACGTTCGGTCAGCGTTGCGACCAGTTCGGCGCCGTCGCCGTCGCCGGTCGCGGCGACCGTCAGCCCGCGCGCGCGCGCGGCGGCTGCGGTGGCGGGTCCCACCGCGAACACCGGCAAGCCCGCAAGCGCATCGATCCTCGGCCCGGCCAGTCGCGGCGCGTTGGCGCTGGTCAGGATCAGCGCATCGAAATCGGTGGGATCGGGAACCGTCCAATCGATACCGCGAACCTCGAACAACGGCAGCCGGATCGCGGTCAGCCCGGCGGCTTCGACTCGATCGGCGGTTGCAGCGTTGCCCGGTTCGGGACGCAGCACCGCGACCGGACGGCTCATCGTCCGAAGCCCGCGCGAACCGACGGCGGAGCGCGCGCGAGCAGCGCGCGGGCGAGATCGCGCGCCAGCGTCTCACCGTCGGGACCGCTGGCGTCGGCGGCGACATGCTCGGCGCCGTCCTCGGAGAACAGCTCCGCGCGCAGGGCGACGGCGTCCCCGTCGACAGTCGCGAGCGCGGCGATGGGCGAGTGGCAGTTCGCGTCGAGCGCGGCGAGCAGGGCGCGCTCGCATCGCACCGCGCGGCTGGTGGTGGCATGGTCGATCGCGCCGAGCAGCCCGCGCGTCATGGCGTCATCGGCCCGGCACTCCACACCCACCGCGCCTTGCGCGGGGGCGGGGAGAATATGATCGAGCGCGACAGGTGTGCCGACATCGTCGCGCCCCAGCCGAATCAGCCCTGCCGCGGCCAGCAGGGTCGCGTCCGCCTCTCCCGCAGCCAGCCTGGCCAGCCGCGTATCGACATTGCCGCGAAACAGCACCACTGACAGATCGGGCCGGGCGCGCAGCACCTGCGCGCGGCGGCGCGGGCTGCTGCTCCCCACAACACCGCCCGCGCGGATCGCCGCAAGGCTGTCCGCTCCGACCAACCGGTCGCGCACGTCCGCGCGCTTCAGCATCGCGGCGATTACGATGGCGTCGGGGCGGATCGTCTCGACATCCTTCATCGAATGCACCGCAATATCGATCTCGCGGTCGAACAGGGCGCGGTCGAGCTCCTTGGTCCACAGCGCCTTGCCGCCGATATCCGCCAGCGCACGGTCCTGAACGCGGTCGCCGGTGGTCTTGATGACGTGGATTGCGCAATCGACGCCGTGCGCCGCGAACAGTGCGTCCTTGACCATGTTCGCCTGGGTAAGCGCGAGCGGCGACCCGCGCGTGCCGAGTTTGAGGACAGCCATCCCCTCCCCCTACACCGTTCGTGCCGAGCTTGTCGAAACACGTGTGGGGGTCCGCCCTTTCGACGCTGCGTGCGGCACCGCCCAGGACAGGCTTCGACAAGCCCAGGGCGAACGTTTAGGAAGGCGGAATGTTGATTTTGGGCCTCGAATCCTCATGCGACGAGACTGCGGCGGCGCTGGTCACCGGCGACCGGCATATCCTGGCGCACAAACTGGCGGGACAGGAGGCGGCGCACGCGCCCTATGGCGGCGTCGTGCCCGAAATCGCCGCGCGCGCGCACGTTGAAATGCTCGAGCCGCTGGTCGTCGCCGCGCTCGACGAAGCGGGGGTGACATTGGCCGATGTCGACGCGATCGCCGCTACCGCCGGGCCGGGCCTGATCGGCGGGGTGATGGTCGGGCTGGTGACCGGCAAAGCGCTGGCTCACGCCGCGGGCAAGCCGCTCGTCGCCGCCAACCATCTCGAAGGGCATGCGCTGAGCCCGCGGCTCGCTGACCCCGATCTCGCATTTCCGTATCTGCTGCTCCTTGTCTCGGGCGGGCATTGCCAGCTGCTGCTGGTAGAGGGCGTGGCGCGCTATCGCCGCCTCGCGACGACGATCGACGATGCGGCGGGCGAGGCGTTCGACAAGACCGCCAAGATTTTGGGCCTCGGCTTCCCCGGCGGCCCCGCCGTCGAGCGCGCAGCGGCGCAGGGACAGGCGATCGTCCCATTGCCGCGCCCGCTGCTCGGCTCGCCCGAGCCGCATTTCTCGTTCGCGGGGCTGAAGAGCGCGGTCCTGCGCGCGCATGACGCGGGAACGTGGCGGGTCGAGGACATCGCCGCGAGCTTCCAGCAGGCGGCGGTGGATTGCCTGGTCGACCGCACGCGGCGGCAATTGGGCGATACCGACGCGACTGCGCTGGTCGTTGCGGGCGGAGTCGCGGCGAACGGCGCGGTGCGGTCGGCGCTCGAATCGCTCGCGAACGAGTACAACCTGCCATTCAGCGTCCCGCCGCAATGGCTGTGCACCGACAACGCCGCGATGATCGCCTGGGCCGGGGCGGAACGCTTCGCCGCCGGCCTGACCGACCCGCTCGATGTCGCCGCGCGGCCGCGCTGGCCGCTCGACCCGCAAGCCGAAAAGGTGCGCGGCGCAGGAGTGAAGGCATGAAGATCGGCGTCATCGGCGGCGGCGCATGGGGCACCGCCCTGGCGCAAGTCGCGGCGCAGGGTGCCGCGCCCGTGACGCTATGGGCGCGCGAGCCAGAGGTGGTGCATTCGATCAACCACCGCCACGTCAACGACCTGTTCCTGTCGAGCGTGCCGCTGTCGCCGACGATCCGGGCCACCGACGATCTCGACGCGTTGCTCGGATCGGAAGCAGTGCTGGTCGTGGCGCCCGCGCAACATGTGCGCGGCGTGCTCGAGACGGTGGATTTCGGCGTCACGCCGTTGGTGTTGTGCGCCAAGGGGATTGAGGCGGGGAGGGGGATGCTGGTGGGCGAGGTGGCGCGCGAGGTGCAGCCGAACGCGCCGATCGCGGTGCTGTCGGGGCCGACCTTCGCGCACGAAGTGGCGGCTGGATTGCCGACCGCGGTGACGCTGGCGTGCGAGGACCCGGTGCTCGGCGCGGCTTTGGCCGACCGGCTCGCTGCGTCGACGTTCCGCACCTATGCCTCGGACGACGTGGTCGGCGCGGAGATTGGCGGCGCGGTCAAGAATGTGCTCGCGATCGGCTGCGGCGTGGTCGAGGGCGCGCGGCTGGGGCAGAATGCGCGCGCGGCGCTGATCGCGCGCGGGTTCGCCGAAATGACCCGGTTCGGGCTGGCGCGCGGCGCGCGGGCGGAGACGATGGCGGGGCTGTCGGGACTCGGCGACCTCGTCCTGACCTGCTCGTCGACCAGCAGCCGCAAC
>JAFEEZ010000263.1 GCA_018240825.1 Pseudomonadota bacterium
GCTGCCGGGCGAGCGGCGAACCGGTCCGCATCCTGCGGCCGCACGAACCCGACGCGCTCGAGGCGGCGGGCTGGTCCGAAGTGCTCGACGAGGCGCTGACCGGCGAGATCGCCTTCGCCGGCGGCGCGCTGCGGCTGTCGCCTACGCCGGCGATGACCTTGTTCGACGTCGACGGCCCGGGCGCCGTCCCGCAACTCGCCGTGGCCGCGGCGACTGCAGCTGCCGAGGCGATCGTCCGCCACGACATCGGCGGGTCGATCGGCGTCGACTTTCCGACCGTCATCGGCAAGACGGAGCGGCTGGCGGTAGCCGAGGCGATCGACGCTACGCTTCCGCAGCCGTTCGAACGCACCGCGCTCAATGGCTTCGGTTTCTTGCAGATCGTCCGTCCCCGCCCCCGCGCCTCGCTCCCGGAGCTACTGCGCGCCGACCGCGTCGCGGTAGAGGCGCTGGCGCTACTCCGCCGCATCGAACGCACCCCGCCGCCGGCGCCCGCCGTCCATGACGCCCCACCCCGCGTCGCCGCCTGGCTGGCCGCGCGGCCCGAGTTGATCGCCGCATTGTCGAAGGCGACCGGCGTCCCCATTTCGTTCGCATGACCAGGCAGACCTGTCCGATGTGCGGCCAGCCGACCGACCCGGCGCACAAGCCGTTCTGCAGCGGCCGTTGCCACGACCGCGACCTCCTCAACTGGCTCGGCGACGGCTATGCGATCCCCGGCGCACCTGCCGATCGGGAAGCGCTGGACATGCCCGAAACCCACGATTAAGAGGCCCGCTCTTCCGCGGTTCACGCGAGATGCCCAGGTAGCTCAGTTGGTAGAGCATGCGACTGAAAATCGCAGTGTCGGCGGTTCGATCCCGTCCCTGGGCACCACATTTTCAGCACGAGATAGGACGGATCAGCGAGCCCGTTCGAATGCGGCGCGAAACTGTGCAAGGTCATCCGCCGCCACGTCCGAGACCGCCCAGTAGTCGAGATCGCCCTGTCGCCAGTGCAGGACAGTGTAGCCGTCGACGCTCATCGTGGCGGGCGCCGCGCCGTTCGCTGGCCAGACGAACAGATTGATCGTGTGCAGCCGCCGCCGATAGACGATCGCCGGCACGACGCGGCCGCCGACATAATCGAGCCGGCCGCCGACCAACGGGAACCCGTCCGCCGCGAGATCGGGAGTCGGCGGCGAGAAGTCGATCTTGCCGTTGAACCACGGTTTGACGACGTGGCGGTCGGAGGTCCGGATATCGACCAGATGATCCGCGAGCAGCGACCGCACGTGGCTCGCGACGAGCTGCGGGCCGACATTCGCCGTTTCGGACGGCCGCGGCGTCGCCAGGACCAGCGCGAGGCTGGCCGCGATGGCCCCTCCGGCCGCCCAGCCGGCGCGCTGCGGCCATTGCCGCGCGGGCCGCTGCCGATCCGGCAAGTCATGGTCGATCCGCTCGCGCAATCCAGTTGGCGGCGCGTAACGCAGCGCCGGACCGGCGATCGTCTCGCGCAATGCCGACATACGCTCCGCCGTCCCCGAACAATCCGGGCATTTCTCGATATGCGCTTCGACCGTCGCCGCGTTCGCGGCGTCGAGTTCACCGTCAAGCCAGGCGTGGAGCATGATCGGATCGGGGCACGTCATGCGCTGCGCTCCTGCAAACTCGCGCCGTCCGCTGGCAACAGCAACTTCGCCAGCATCTCGCGCGCACGCGCCAGCCGCGACATCACGGTGCCGATCGGCACGCCCGTCACGACGGCGATCTCGCGATAGGACAACTCCTCCATTTCGCGCAGCACCAAGGTTTCGCGAAACGGTTCGGGCAAGCCCGCAATCATATCGCGCATCACATCGATCTCGCGCGCCCGCGCGACGAATTCCTCGGGCGTGTCGGCCTCGTCTCGGGTGGCGGCGACGGCGAGAGTCTGCGCTTCCGATAGCCCGCCATCCGATATCACCACGCGGTCGCGGCGCGCCTGTTCGGCCGCCCGGTCGCGCCAGCAGTTGCGCAGGATCGAGAACAGCCACGCCCGGGCCGACCCGTCGCGATAGGTGTCGAACGCCTTGAACGCGCGCAGAAAGGCTTCCTGGACGATATCCTCGGCGACGCTCGCATCGTTGGTCAGATAGCGCGCCAGATTGTACGCCGCGCCGAGATGCGGCAGCATCACCTGCCGGAAACGCGTCTGCTGATCCGGCGGGGCGCCGCCGTCCTTGACCAATCGCGGCCGGAACCTGCCGATCACCCCATGCCCTTTCAGCGCGCCACGACCGTCACCTTGCCCGTCATCATCGGGTGGAGCGAGCAGAAATAGGCGAACTGGCCCGCTCTCGTGAAGATAAGGCTGAACGATTGTCCGGTGTCGATAACCTTCGACCGAAAGCTCTTGTCAGTCGCGACTACGGTGTGCGGGATATCGTCATCGTTGGTCCAGGTGACGGTCTGGCCGACCTTCACCGTGACCGTCTTCGGTCCGAACGTGAAATTCGAAATGCGCACCGCAACCGGTCCCGCAGGAGCGGGTTTGCCGCGGACCGGCGATGGAGCGGCGGGGGCGGCCGCAGCGGGGGCAAACGACAATAGGGCGGTGACAACGACCAGCGTCGTGACGGCGACAGGTTTCATGAAATTCTCCAGACGTCAGGCGAGGGTTGAATCGACGAGTGCGATCGCGTGCTCGCCAATCTTCACGCTCACGTCGGTGATGCCGAGCAGCGACCGCAGCGCCCCCGGCGGCACAATCTGCGGGCCGGGCGACGGTGCGGTGCCCGGCGCCGGTTGCGGAAAAGCCGTGGAGCGCGCAGTGTGGAACGTCATTCGACCCTCCACCTTCTGCGCGATCTGGTGGATGTGCCCGTTGAGGATCGTGACCGACCCGAACCGGCGCAGCATCGTCAGCGCGAGCGCCGCGTCGCTCGTCCCCCACCCCCACGGCGCGTAGACCGTCCATAGCGGGATGTGCGCGAACACAACGATCGGAGTCGAACTCGACTGCATCGCCAGATCGCGCTTGAGCCAGGCCAGTTGCGTAGCGCCCAGGTTGCCCATCCCGCCGGGCTTGAGATCGGCGACGTTGACCAGACCGACGAAATGCGCGCCCTGGTGATCGAAGCTGAACCAGCCGGAGCCCAGGCTGCCCTTGCCGAAGCGCGCCAGAAACGTCTTGCCCCCGCCCTCGTCGACCATGTCGTGCTCGCCGGGCACGAAGAAGGTCTGGACGCCCGTTTCTTTGAGGATCTGGTCGGCGTCGTCGAACTCGTTGTCGCGCGACACCTGGGTGACGTCCCCGGTGTGAATGATGAACGTCGGCGCGACGGGAAGCGCCTTCACTTTCGCCAACGCCTGCCGCAACGTGACTCGCGTATCGGGATTGGCGGCCTTGTCGAAGCCGATATGGCTGTCGCTGACCTGCAGGAACGTGAAGGGTGACGCCGCACCGGGTGCGGCGGCGGCGCGATCGATGATCGTGCTCGACGCGACGCCGCCGCTCAGCGCCCATAAGGCGCCGGTGCCTGCCCAGGCCATGCATTGCAACGCTTCGCGGCGGTCCGGTTGGTCGTTCATCGTCTCGCTTTCACCAAGGTCGGAAAGCAAGACGACCGACCTTGCGAGTTTATTCCCGGCGACACAATTTCCGATCGGGGCGGGAGCAGACGGTCGCCCCCCGTAGATCAAAATTTCTTTGGCCCCCTCTCGGCGCATCCGACGCCTTTCTTTTTGAGCAGGAGGGGCAGCGTGAAGTGGAAGGCGAAAACGATCCCGGCGGTCGCGACCGAGCCGTGCTGACGCGGGGCAATGGCTATGGCGGCGCCAATCGAAGCTTCGGCGCTCCGCCGATGCCCAGCCGGCAGCGCCTCGCGGAGCATGGCGATCAACAGCGGCGCCATTATGATCGGATCAGCTTTTCGACTGGAGACGGCATGGCCGCTGGTGGATCGGACGCGGGCGATTTCAACGCGTGTCTTCGACGGCTCGCGACGCCCGCAGAATGCGCCGCGCTTTTCGCAAAGGCGATCGCGCCGTTGGGATTCGATACCTTCGCGTCAGGCGAAGTCGATCTACAAGACCGCTCGCGCTCGTCGTTTCACATCATCAATTGGCCCGACAGCTGGGCGAAATTCTATCGCGAGTCCGGATTGATCGATCGCGATCCGATCGTCGAAGGCCTTGCCCATCGCACCTCCGCGTTCACTTGGAGCGACCTGCGCGCCGACCGATCGTTCTCACGGCTTGGTACGCACGCCCTCGACCTCGCCGCGGCAGCCGGATGGAGCGAGGGATTCGTCGTCCCGTTGCCGCAAGCGAGCGGGCGGATCGGGCTGGTCAGCCTGGCCGGCAACCGAGATTGCACCGACCCCGACGAGCGGCATTACCTGACGCTGATCAGCATCTGTCTGCACAGCTACGTCCGCACGCTCGTCGGCCGCCATGGCTTCGCGCTGCCGCCCGCCGGGTTGACGCCGCGCGAACTCGAGGCGGTCCGACTCGTCGCCCGCGGCATGTCCGACCTGGCGATCGGCCAAACGCTCGGTATCGCCGATTCGACGGCGCACGAGTTTGTCGAGAAAGCGAAGCGCAAGATGAAGGTTCGCTCGCGCGCGGAACTCGCGGCGCTGGCGGCGGCGCTGGCGATCGTGGACCTGTGAGCGACATGTCCCGGATAGATACAGAATCGAAAACAGCGGCTTGGCGGTGGCCGGCCCCTCTTTTCGGAGGGTTCAAGCAACCGGCGATCCATGGGAGCTTCTTTTAACGATTGCTTAACCGCGCCCACGGACGCGCGCCGGCTTTGATGAGGGGGATTGTTTCATGCGTGCCACGGTATCCAAGCTTCGCCTCGCGGTCTCCGCCTCGGCGTTCACGCTGGCGATGGGAGCATTTCCCGGCCAGGCGAATGCGGCGACCTGCAATTGGCTGACCGCCGCGGGGAATTGGGTGACAACCGGCAACTGGAGTTGCGGCGCGGTGCCGACGTCCGCCGACGACGTCGTAATCACCAGCGCCGGGGCGGTGGTCAGCGTCAGCGGAACCACCGCGAGCGCGGGCACGATCAACCTGGGTCTGGGCAACGCGCTCAACGTCGCCGGCGGCAGCACGCTTTACATCTACAATGGCGCCCTGACCAACAACGGAACGCTCACGGTTTCGAACAACTCGGACTTCCGCAGCGGGGCCGGGACCGTCAACGTCACCGGCAACGGCGCGATAGTGCTCGACAGCAGCATCGCCAACGCCCGGCTGTTCGGCGGCGGCTGGATCTTCGGCAGCGGTCAGACCGTGCGCGGCGCCGGACAGATCGGCATCAACCAGACGATCGTCACCAACAACGGCCTGATGTCCGCGAATGTAAGCGGCGGCGTACTGTCGCTTGACGTGAGCGGCGGCAACGGAGGCGTCGGGCCGGGCAACGGCGTCGGCACCAACGGCAATGCCGGCCTATATAATACAGGCACGATGCAGGCGACGGGCGGCGGCGCTCTGAACTTCGAAGGCGGGCTTTACGAAAACAGCGCGACAGGCGTGATCCAGGCCCTGAACGGATCGGTCGTCAACCTGAACGGCGATTCGCGCATCGTGAACGGCACGCTGACCTCCATCGGCACCGGCGCGATCCAGGCTTTCGGAACCTCGCAATATCTGACCAACGTGACGTTGTCGGCGGGCAGCAATCTGAAGGTCCAGAACGATAACCTCTATCTCAGCAACTCGCTCGTCAACAACGGCACGATTACGCTGGGCGGGGTCGCGGGCTACTCTCAGCTGATCAACGAAGGCGGCACGCTGACCTTGTCGGGTACGGGTACGATCGTGCTCGATAGCAGCGTCGCGGGCAGCGCGCCGCGCATCTATGGCGGCAACATCGTGTTCGGGTCGAACCAGTCGCTGACGGGTTCGGGCCAGCTCGGCATCAACCAGACAGTGGTCACCAACAACGGCCTGTTCTCGGCGAACGGCGGCAGCAATCTGTCGATCGACGTTTCGGGCGGCAATGGCGGCGTCGGCCCCAATAACGGTGTCGGGACCAGCCTGAACTCGGGGCTGCTCAACAACAGCATCATGGAGGCGACCGGGGGCAGCACGATCTCGTTCGAGGGCGGACTCTACGAGAACGCAGCCGGCGGCGTCATTCGCGCGACCAACAACTCCTTCATCAACCTCAATGGCGACTCGCGCATCCTCAACGGTACGCTGACCAGCGACGCCACCAGCGCGATCATGGCGCAGGGCACATCGCAATACCTGACCAACGTCACGCTGTCGGCGGGCAGCCGGCTCAACGTCAGGAACGACAATCTTTATCTTAATACGACGCTGACCAACAACGGCACGATCACGCTGGGCGGGGTCGCGGGCTACTCGCAGCTGATCAACGAGAGCGGGACGCTGGCGATCAACGGCGGCGGCACGATTATCCTCGACAACAGCGTATCGGGCAGCGCGCCGCGCATCTATGGCGGCAACATCACGTTCGGCGCGGGCCAGACCGTACAGGGAGCCGGGCAGCTGGGGATCAACCAGACGACCTTCACGATCAACAACGTCTTCTCGGCCAATTCGGGCAGCACGCTCGATTTCGACGTGAGCGGCGGCAATGGCGGCGTCGGACCGGGCAACGGCGTCGGCACCGGCGGCAATGCCGGACTGTACAATACGAGCACCATCCAGGCGACCGGCGGCAGCACGATCAATCTGGGCGGCGGCCTGTACGAGAACAGCGCGGGCGGCGTGATCCAGGCGCTGACCGGGTCGATCGTCAACCTGGGCGCCGATTCGCGCGTCTTGAACGGCACGCTGACCTCCGTCGGTGCCGGCTTCATTCAGGCGGCGGGAACCTCGCAATACCTGACCGGAGTAACCTTGTCGGCAGGCAGCAATCTGAAGGTCCAGAACGACAACCTCTATCTGAACACCTCTTTCACGAACAACGGAACGGTGACGCTGGGCGGCGTCGCGGGCTATTCGCAACTGATCAATGAAGGCGGCACGCTGACCCTGTCGGGCAGCGGCACGATCGTACTCGACAACAGCGTCGCGGGTAGCGCTCCGCGCATCTACGGCGGCAGCATCGTGTTCGGATCGAACCAGTCGCTGACCGGTTCGGGGGCGCTCGGCATCAACCAGACGATCGTCACCAATAACGGCCTGTTTTCCGCCAATAGCGGCAGCAATCTGTCGATCGACGTGTCCGGCGGCAATGGCGGCGTCGGAGTCAACAACGGCGTAGGCACCAACGGCAATGCCGGATTGCTCAACAACAGCATCATGCAGGCGACCGGGGGCAGCACATTGTCGTTCGAGGGCGGACTCTACGAAAACGCCGTCGGGGGCATCATCCGCGCGACGAATAACTCGTTCATCAACCTCAACAGCGATTCGCGGATCGTCGGCGGCACGCTGACCAGCGACGCCACCAGCGCGATCGTCGCAGCGGGCACCGGGCAATATCTGACCAACGTCACGCTGTCGGCGGGCAGCAACCTGCGTGTGCAGAACGACAATCTGTACCTCAACACCGCGCTGACCAACAACGGAACGATCACGCTCGGCGGCGTCGCGGGAATCTCCGCGCTGCGCAATGAGACCGGCGTGCTGGCAATCAACGGCGCCGGCACGATCGTTCTCGACAACGGCGTTTCAGGCGCTTCGCCCCTCATCTATGGCGGCAACGTGACCTTCGGCGCTGGCCAGACTGTTCGCGGCGCCGGACAGATCGGCATCAATCAGACCATCGTCACCAATAACGGCGTGATTTCCGGCGATGCCGGCACCGGGATCAGCATCGACGTGTCGGGCGGCAACGGGGGCGTCGGGCCAGGCAACGGCGTCGGGACGAACGCCAATGCCGGAATGTTCAACACCGGCACGATTCGCGCCGCAAACGGCAGCGTGTTGGCGCTTGAAGGCGGATTGTACGAGAACAATGCCGCCGGCACGTTCGGCGCGATCGGGGCGGGCAGTCAATTCGTGATGAACGGCGACGCCAACCTTGCCAGCCTTCAGGCGGGCGGGGTCCTCAGCCTTGGCAATTACGTATCGTCGACCGCGGGAGCGGCGAGCGTGCTCAACCTGCGCGGCGCCGGCGCGAACAGCATCGCGACGATCGGCACCGGTGCCGCCGGCACCGACACGGTGGTCACGCTGTCGGGCGCGAATTCGGTGTTCAACGTCACCAACTTCAACTCGGGCGTGAACACGACGCTCGACAGCACGCTGACTACGGTCGCCGCGTCGGGCCGCCTCAACATCCTCGACGGGCGCAACTTCAACATCGTCGCGGGTCCGGGCAGCCTGACCAATAACGGCATCGTGCAGCTCGGCGGCGGCGCGCTGACTTCGACCAGCTCGAACGGGTTCAACACCGGACTGATGACCGGCTTCGGCACGATCGGGTTCAACATCGCAAATAGCGGCACGGTCGAGGCTCTGGGCGGCGTGCTGAACACCCAGGCGATCACGGGCGCGGCCGGCGCTATCAGGTCCAATGCGGGCGCAACGCTTGGGCTGGGCGGCGCATCGACCGCCGGCTTCCTGACCAACAACGGGTCGCTCGCACTCGGCGCAAACAACGTCACAGTGACGAACGACTATACCAATGCCGGCTTCGGCAGCGGCAACGCGTTCAACGCCCACGCCAACGTCACCGGCGGTGGGCTGATCTTCGCCACCGGCGCGACGATGGATCTGTCGGGTCCGGCGCTCAGCGGCGGCACGCTAAACGTCGGCAACGTCCGCACCGGCGGATCGAGCTCAACGACGCTGACGATCACCAACAACGGCGCCGCGACGACGCTGCGCGGCGCGGTCCAGAACAGCGCCGCGCCCAGCGTCGCGCTGTCCACCCCTGATTTCGTACTGACCCCCGGCGGCGGCAGCACGACCGTCACGATCAGCTATACCGGCCTCACCGCCGGGTCGCTGGCGGGGCAGAGCCTCAACGTCGTCAACAATTTCGACAATGTGGCGGATGCGACGATCGGTCTCGCGGGCAATATCTACCAGGTCGCGCAGGCGGGCGCTCAGCCGGCCTCCATGGGCCTCGGCGCACGGCGCGTCGGCGACGCGGCGGGCGGCGCGACGATCACCATCGCCAACGTCGCGCCGGTCACGCCGGGCTATAACGAAGCGCTGCGCGCCGACGCCTCGGTCAATAACGGCTTCCTGCTCAACGGCGCGGCCACCGCGAGCGTCAACAACCTCGCAGCGGGCAGCACCGCGCCGATCACGCTGTCGCGCGGCACCGGCACGGCGGGCGCTTTCAATGGCGTCGTCACGATCGCCAACACATCGCTGGCCGTCACAGGCAGCGGTCTTGCCGACCTCGCGCTCGGCAATCAGACGATCGCGGTGAGCAACAACGTCTATGCCGCGGCGGTGGCGAACGTCACCGGCGCCAATGTGAACTTCGGCGCCGTTCGCGCCGGGGCGGCGAGCCCGACCGGCAGCGTCGGGGTCAGCAACGGCGCGTCGGGCGCGCTGACCGACTCGCTCGTCACCACCATCGGTGCGACGCCCGCCGGCGTGACCGCGGGAGCGGCGCCGGGCCCGCTCGCAGCGGGCCAATCGGGCAACGTCAACTTCTCGCTTGATACGTCGCAGGCGGGGACCGTCTCCGGCTCCACCCAGCTCAACTTCATCTCGCACAACCCCGAGATGAGCGACCTGGCGCTCGGATCGCAGGCAGTCAACTTCACCGGCACCGTTACCGACCTGTCGGTGGCGTCGATCTTCAAGAACGCCGGCGCCGGCACGTTCGCCGGCGGCGGGACGAGCTATACATACGACCTCGGCACACTGGCCGCCAATTCGGGCAGCTTCACCACCGACTTCGGCGTCGCCAATCTGGTCGCGCTGTCGAGCTTCTCCGAATCGCTCGGCGGCAGCTTCAGCGACGTCGCGGCGCAAGGTTATACGTTCAACGGCAATATCTTTTCAGGATTGCAGGGCGGCGCGTCGAACACGGGCAATTTCCTGACCTTTGACACGACCGGGCTCAGCAACGGGACCTATGGCAAAACGTTCACGTTCAACGGCTACAGCGCCTATCCGGGGCTTAACAACCTGAACCTCGCGCCGATCACGGTCACCATCACCGCGCAGATCAACGGCGGGGGCGGCGGCAACCCGGGCGGCGTGCCGGAACCGGCCACCTGGGCGATGATGATCCTCGGCTTCGGCATGATCGGCGGCGCAATGCGCCGCACGTCAAAGCGCGACGCCGAAGTCGCGGCCTGACTGGGGGAGATGCGGCCGGGGAGCGCCCGGGGGACTCGCGGGCGCTCCCTCACGAGAAAAATCGGAGGGGTCGATGGAAGTCAGAAACGGGACAGCCGGCGTAGCCGCAGCGGTGCTCGGAGCGCTTGCTCTGGTGTTGGGCGTCGTGACCGTAGTGACCGCGAACACCAATCGCGGACTCCAGCAGACGCTGGCCGCCAATCAGGACAAACTGGCGAAGGCGCAGGCCGCCGCCACGCTCGATAACAACCTCGTGCAATTGCTCGCGAAATCCGCCGTCGATAACAAGGACGGCGCGCTGCGCGAATTGCTCCGCGCCAACGGTGTCACCCTGAAACAGGACGCCGCCGCGCCAAAGCCGGAGGCGACCGACAATGGTAAATAGGATCGGCGAGCGCGGCGCAGCGATCTGCGCCATCCTGACGGCGCTGACGCTCACTCTGGTACTGGGGTCCAACCTGCGCGACATCTGGGCGGCGCAGGACGGACTCGGCAAGTCGATCGCGCAGCAGGAGGCCGCGCTGAAGGCCAATCAAACGGTCGAGACGCAACTCGAGAAGCTCGCCGCGGGCACGCAGAAGCTCGCCGACCAGGGCAATCCCAACGCGCAGCGGATTGTCGGGCTCCTCAAGCAGAACGGGATCACGATCAACGCGAAGTGAGCGCTTGGTTGCGGCAAGATCGAGAAAGGCGATATGGTGCCGCCCAAAGCGGTCGCGATCGCATGATTGATCGTTGGGGGCGTGGAGTAGGGATATTCGCGCCGGGCTACTTTCCCCGCCGCACGAAGCTGAGATCGCCGCGCCGTTGGTGCATCACCAACCGGCCGCCGATCCGCTCGACCGCCGTACCGTCGAAATCGACGATCCCCAGGTCGTTGGGCGTCAGCACGAAATTCAGCGCATTGCCCTTGCCGATATCGATCGCGAAGCGCGGCGACGCGACGCCGTGGATCGGCTCGGCCAACTCGATCCATCGTGGAATGCGCTTTTCGTTCGGCGGCATCGTCCAGCCGTAATATTGGGTATAATCCGTCATCGGCGGGCCGGAATCGAAGCCGATCGTGAAATCGATCCCGGCAATGCCTTCACCATTGGGCCAAGTGACGAGAAGTCTCAGGGGGCCGTTCGTCACGGATTGCTGTCCGGCGGCGAAGATCGCGGGCTTCGGTTTGGGCTCGGTGTAAAGGAGCGCCTTTCCGTCGGCCACGACCCATCGGCCTTCCGCCTGCTCGTCGAGCGCCCCGGCGGCGATCGGGGTCGCGACAACCGCTATCCGTATGCTTTCGCGCAGGCGGACGGACTGGCTGCCGCGCGCATGCGACCTCCACCCGCACAGAAGATCGCCTTGCGCCGCCGGCTGCGGAGCATATCGGCCTCCCTTCCGGAAGACGGAACGCGACCGCCGGAATCGACACCGTCGCGAAGATTACTCCCGAAGTCTCGATCAACCGAGATAAAGCCGGAACTCGGCGCCGCCGCCCGGCGCCTCGCCGACATCGATCGTCCAGCCGTGCGCGATGACGATCTGACGGACCAGATTGAGGCCAACGCCTGTCCCCTGCGCGCGCGTAGTGTAGAAGGGAAGGAAGATGTCCCGCCGTTCCGCGTCGGGAATGCCCTTTCCGGAATCCGTCACGGTCAGCCGCCTGACGACGCTGTTGTCGCCAGTCGCGGTCAACGCGATCGATTGATCGCGCGCCGCCTCGCGCGTCGCTTGCGCCGCATTGCGTAGCAGGTTGATCACCGCCTGGGCGAGCAGGTCGGGATCTGCCTCGATCGTCAGACCGGGCTCGACGGCGATGTCGAGCCGGAGATCAGGCCAGTCGACGACGAACAGCCGGTGGAGGTCGCGCAGGAACGGTTCGGCCCCGAACTTCTGCCGCCGCACGTCGGGCACATTGGCGACGCTGCGATACGAACGGACGAACTTTTCCAGGCCTTCGGCGCGCCGCGCAAGCGTTCCAACGGCGGTGCGGGCCAACGCGAGATCGGGCGGATCGTCGTCAAGCACCGCTGCAGCAGACGACGCCAGCGATGTGACGGGAGTCAGCGAGTTGAGGATTTCGTGGGTCAGCACGCGGACCAGGTCGGTTTGCGCGGCCATTTCGATGGCGTCGAGCGTGCCCTGGACGGGCTCGACCGTGACGACGCGACTCGTCAGGCCCAGCCGTTCGAGCGTTGCGATGCGCACGATCGCGCGCTGCGGCCCGGCCGTCGATCGCAGCAGCAGCAACTCGGCAGGCCGCTCGCCGTCCTCCGCCAGCCGCGCGGCGAAGGTTTCGCCATAGACCGCAAAGTCAGCCGGCCGCGCCCCGGCGTGCGCCGTGAATAGCCTCCGCGCCGCCTTGTTCGCGAGCCGCACGCTGTTTTGGTGGTCGATCGTCAGCAACGCGACCGGCATGTCGTCGACCAGGGTTTCAAGAAATCGCTGTTCGTCCGCCGATCGGTCGCGGTTCGCCTGAAGCCGGCGCATAGCGTCGTCGAGCGATTGGCCGAGCGCGGCGAACCCCGCTCCGCCGCTTCTGTCGAACCGCATCGCGAAGTCGCCGAAGTTCAGCGCCTCGATAAAGCGCCCGACCGTGCGGTTGGTGCGATCAACATGCCGCGCGAGACCGTAGCCCGCGCCGGCGACAAGCGCTCCGGCGACGATCCTGGCCGCTGCGAGATCGGGCGTCGCGATCGCGAAGGCCAGCGCCGACAGCGCCGCCAGAAGCGCCGCGATCCAGCCGATCAGGACCAGCGTGAAGCGCTGGTCAAAGCCCATGCTTCTCCATCCGGCGATAGAGCGCAGCGCGCGACACGCCCAGTTCGTGAGCTGCGGCGGAGATATTATAGCCGTGCTTTTTGAGCGCCTCCTCGACCAGCCGCCGCTCCACGCGGTCGAGGTTGAGATCGGGCGCGGTCGGGACCGGGCTTAGCAACACCGTCGGCCCGCTGGGGGTCAGCGCGAAGTGATCCGGCGCGAGCGGCGCGTCGCCCGCCAGGATCACCGCGCGCTCGACCGCGTGACGCAGCGCACGGACATTACCCGGCCAATCATAGACGACCAGCGCGTCCCGCGCCTCGGGCGATAGCGCCGCCGACGGCCGACCGTACCGGGTCGCGTAGTGCGCCAGATAATGATCGATCAGCGCGGGGATGTCCTCTCGCCGGTCGCGCAGCGGCGGCAAATCGATCTCGACGGTGTTGAGCCGGAACAGCAAGTCCTGCCGGAAACTGCGTGGGTCGCGCAGCATCGTCGGGGTCATGTTGGTCGCGGCGATCACGCGGATGTCGACCGGCACCGCTTTGTTCGCGCCGACGGGGGTGACCTGACGCTGCTCGAGTACAGTCAGCAATTTGGGCTGAAGGTGAAGCGGCAGGTTCCCGATCTCATCGAGAAACAGCGTGCCGCCATCGGCGGCCTGGATCCGCCCAATGCGATCGGCGCGCGCATCCGTGAAAGCGCCCTTTACGTGCCCGAACAGTTCCGAATCGATCAATTCGGCGGCGATCGCGCCAAGATCGACCGTCACCATCGGCTTGGCCGCGCGCAGCGACTGATCGTGCAACGCCCGCGCCACGAGTTCCTTGCCGGTCCCGTTCTCGCCAAGCACCAGCACGTTGGCGTCGGTCGGGGCGGCGCGCGCGATCAGCGAATGGACGCGCGCCATCGCTGGAGCCGATCCGATCAACGGCGCGCCGTTCGGCGATGGCGCCTCCCTTGGGGGCGCCGCCCGGCGCGAACGGCGTAAGGCGGCCGCGGTGCGCACCGTCTGGACCAACCGGTCGTTTTCCCACGGTTTCGACACGAAGTCGGTCGCGCCGTGTTTCATCGCATCCACCGCGACATTCACGCCGGCGTGCGCCGTGATCATCACGATGATCGCCTCCGGATCGGCGGCGAGCAATTGGTCGAGCAGCGCCAGCCCCTCCTGCGCGTCGGTCGCGCCCCGCGCGAAATTGGCGTCGAGCAGGATCACGTCCGGCGAACGTCCCTGCATTGCGGCCATCGCCCTGTCAGGCGACGACAAGGTCACGATCTCGCGGAACAATCCGCGCAGCGCAAGCCGCGCCGCAATCTGGATGTCCTCGTCGTCATCGACGATGATGCAACAATCGAAGTCCGCCATCGCCCGCTTTCGTACAGTTGCTGTGCGAAAACGGACAATCAAATTCCATGCCAGCGCTGACCTGATTGCGAGTCCGCGCGTCCTTCCGTGACAAAATTGGCGGATTTCTACCGTTTTGCTCCGCTTGGCACGGCGACTGCAGCGCTTCTTGCGACGCTGCTCGACGGCGCCGCGAATTCCAAGGAGTATGACAATGAGCAATTTTTCGATCGGCCTTGCGCGCACGTTCGTCGTGATCGCCAGCACGCTGGTGTGCGGTTCGTCGCTGATGATGGCGGCGCTCGGCCCCGGCTTGGCCGAGGCTCAGCCCCCGCACGTCGCCGCCACTCTGGCGTGAAGGGCCCAGCGGAGGGTTTCCCCTTCGTCCGCCCCTTACGGTGATCGGTTGGCACGCAACATGCTGAAGGTTCGTGCAAGGCAAATGGGAGGATGCAAACCGATGGATGGTCCCCAGCCCAAGCGCAGATTGCTCTGGGCGCTCGCGATTCTCGGCGCGAGCGGGGTGTGGGCCGTCCAGCCGGCGTCGCGATGGAGCGCCGCGATCCAGATTTCCTCGGTCAGGATCGCGTTCTCGTTCCAGAGCGATACTGTCCGTTTCCGGACATTCGTGTCCGGAAACGGACACTCTTTGCGGCCGGGGGGCACCGAATCGTGAGCATCTCACCTTTGAAGCGATCATTACCGAATGTCGGCGATGGTGCGGTCAGCGGCAGCGGGATGGACCGCGTGGTCGAACGCCGCGGAATATCACACAGCGTGAAGATCGCGATTGGCGCCGGCATGGCGCTGCTCGCGGTCCTGCTGTTTTGGTGGTTCGCGCCGCGCGCGGGATCGCAGACCGTGGCGATGGACCGGCTGACGATCTCCGAGGTCAGGACGGGCACGTTCGAGGACTTCATTCCCCTGCGCGCGCGTGTCACGCCGCTGCTCACGGTCTATATCGATTCGATCGAGGGCGGCCGCGTCGACAAGGTGCTGGTCGAGGACGGGGCCAGCGTCGCC
>JAFEEZ010000264.1 GCA_018240825.1 Pseudomonadota bacterium
GGGGCCGCTGCCTCAACGCCAGCGGGTGGAAACATCTCGGGCTGAACCCGCCCAGGGATGTGCAAGACGGACTATTCGACTAGGCTGAACAGCGCCTCGACCGGCTTGCCGATCGCCGCCGCCAGCTTTAGCGCGAGCACCGTCGACGGCACGAACACGCCGTTTTCGACCGTGTTGATCGTCTTGCGGCTCACCCCGACGCGCTCGGCCAGTTCGGCCTGGGTCCAGCCGAGCCGCGCGCGCTCCTCCCGCAATGTGTTGGCGAGTCGCTCAGCCATCGCTGAGCGCGCGCTTTTCCAGCATGGCGAAGCGGAGCAGCGCGGTCGCGATGCCGATCGTCATGAGCACGTGGATCGCCTCGCGCCCGCTCACCGGCTCGAACAGCGAAATGAAATACAGCACGATCGCGCCCATCATCGTCGCCAGGAAGCCGAACCAGAACGCCTCTGCGCGGTTGGCGCGAGTGCTTTCGTCGTTGGTCAGCGCGCGGACATGCGCGTTGCGGAACCAGCCGCCCCCGGTCGACAGCAGCACCAGCAGGACAATCGACCAGGCGAGCCAGGCGCTGATCGCCACGTGGTTCACCAACCGCGAGCCGTCGTCCATGCGCGTGCCGCTGAAATAGCTCGCTTGCTGCGCCACGAACACCATAGCCATCACGGGCATCACCCGCGAGCGGCGGCGCACGAGCCGGTCGGCAGTTTCGGTATCGGTCATTGTTCGGTCCCCTGTAACTTATGGGTTACATGTAACCCTGGAGTTACATCGATGCAAGGGGCAAATTGCGGGATCAAATGAGTTTGCCCCGCCGTGCCCAGCCGCTAGAGCCTTTAACCATGACGGCCGCGCCAACCGATCAGCCCGTCGAAGGACGCTTCGACGGACCCGAGCATCGATTCCCGGTGCGCGTCTATTTCGAGGACACCGACCTGTCGGGCGTCGTCTATCACGCCAATTACCTGCGTTTCATGGAGCGTGCGCGGTCGGACATGCTGCGGCTCGCGGGCGTCGACCAGCGCGGCGCGATGGAGGCGGGCGGAGGCGCCTATGCAGTGTCCGACCTCGCGATCAAATATCACCGCCCGGCCAGGCTCGACGACGCGCTCGTCGTCGTGTCGCGGCTGATCAGGCTGCGCGCGGCTGCGGTCATTATTCATCAGAGAGTCATGCGCGGATCGGAATTACTGGCTGAAGCAGAGGTGACGGCGGCGTTGGTCAAGCCCGACGGGCGGCCCAGGCGGCAGCCAACCGAATGGGCGGCCGCCTACGAGAAACTGATCTGGAACGGGGACTGACGACGCAATGAACTGGAGTTTCGACCTCTCGCCGAACTCGACCTCGCCGCTGGCGTTGCTGCTTCATGCCGACATCGTGGTGCAGATCGTGATGGGCGGGTTGCTGATTGCGAGCATCTGGACCTGGGCGATCATCATCGGGTCGGCGGGGCGGCTGGCGCAGGCGCGCAACGCGATCGCCAGGTTCGAGAGCGATTTCTGGCGCGCGGACGATATCGATGCATTCTACAAGCGCGAGGGCGACAGCGATCTCGCCGTGGCCAGAGTGTTCGCGGCCGGCGTCACCGAATGGCGGCGCTCGACCGCCGGCGGAATCGTCGACCGCGACGGCGTGCGCGAGCGGCTGGCGACGGCGATGGGATCGGCTGTCGCGCACGAGACCGACAAGCTGGCAGACCGCCTGAACATCCTCGCGACGGTCGGCGCGGTGGCGCCGTTCGTCGGGCTGTTCGGCACGGTGTGGGGGATCATGACCACCTTCACCGCCATCGCCGCGCAGCAGAATACGTCGCTGGTGACGGTCGGGCCGGGCATCGCCGAGGCGCTGTTCGCCACGGCGATCGGGCTGTTCGCGGCGATCCCCGCGGTGATTTTCTACAATCGCTTCAGCCATCGCGTGAACCAGATCGAGGCGCGGCTCAACCGCTTCGCCGACGGCTTCCATTCGACATTGAGCCGCCAACTGGAAGCGAAGCGCTAGGATGGCGATGTCGCTCCCCTCCGCCCGCGGCAAGGGCCGGCGCGCGCCGATGGCGGACATCAATGTCACGCCCCTGGTCGACGTGATGCTGGTGCTGCTGATTATCTTCATGGTCACCGCGCCGCTGATGACCGCGGGGGTGCCGGTCAATTTGCCCGACAGCCGCGCCAAGGCGCTGGAGCAGGACAAGAAGCCGGTGTCGATCTCGATCGAGCGCGACGGCACGATCTATCTCGACGACAAGCAGGTCGGCGAGGACGCGCTGCCCGATGCGCTCGCACCGATCGCCGCGAAGCGCGACGCCGACGGCAAGCCGCCGCAAGTGCTGCTGCGCGCCGACAAGAGTCTCGATTATGGGCGCGTGATGGCGGTGATGGGCGACCTCAACCGCGCTGGGCTCAACCGCGTGTCGCTGGTGTCGAACGCGAAGGCGGAACGGTGACGGCGATGGCCGCGCCCTCGTTCAACCGCAGCCGCGCGATCGAATTCGGTGCGTCGGCGGCGATCCATGCCGTGCTGATCGCCGGATTGTCGGTCGTGCTACTCAGCCCGCCCAAGCCGCCACCGCCGCCCGCGCCGATGGATGTGACAATCGCCGATGATGTCGGGCTGGTCGCCACCGCGCCGCAGAACGAGACGCCGCCCGCGCAAAGCCAGGCACCAGATCTGGGTGCGCCGGAAGATGCAGCGCCCGCCGCACCGGCGCCCGAGCCGGTGCCAGCCAAGCCAAAACCCGCCGAGGCAGCGCCCGCGCCCAAACCCGCAGAGGTGGCTAAACCGCAGCCGAAAAA
>JAFEEZ010000265.1 GCA_018240825.1 Pseudomonadota bacterium
GAGTTCGGGCCGCGGCGGGGATTCGGCAGCCGGCGCCGTCTTGGTCAGCGTCACGGTGGGGATCGCGCCAGGCAGCGAAACGGTGACTACCGGCGAGATCAGATCGCCGTCGCCCCGCCCCTTATAGGCATAATCGTGATTGCGATCGAGCACCGCCTGGATTCGATAGCGGCCGGGCGCAAGCTTCGATAACGGGGCCGGGAACGCATCGGTTTCCATGTCGACCGTCGCCGGCCGGTCGGGGCGGAGGTCGGTCACCTCGCGTGCGGCGATCGTCGCGCCGGTTGGGGCAAATGCGTTGAAATCGACGGCATCGGAAGGCTTGGCGCGTGGTTTGACCCGTTCGACGAACACGATCAGGCGCCCCGATTGATGATCGCCGAGCGAGGTGGCGACCGTGACGGGAATGGCGACCGGCCGAGGCGCCGGTCCCGCAGCTCCGAGAAGCAGCGCGCCGCCGAGCAACGTGAGCGTTCTTATCATCGGCCACTCCCCTTTATTCGCGAAAAGCTCCATCGCGGATTGCACGCGGCGGGACAAGTGGCGGGCGCTGGCGTCCGGATCGACACAGGCTGGCGAGGTGGACTAGGCTGGTTGTCGCGAGGAGGGACGCATGCAGCCGAGAGAGCCGAACACACCGCCGGACAGCCGGGTTTGGCGCTTCATCCATCATCCGATGACGCTGCTGATCTTGTCGACGCCCATGATCGTTGCGTGTGTGTTCATTTACGGGGCGATCAACCATGCGCTTGGCGCCAAAAGCAACGACGCCGCGGGATTGCTGAGCGCCTGCATCGGGGCGGGCATCTTTTTCGGCGGATACTGGCTGTTCGTCCGCTTCGTCGAACGC
Source organism: Pseudomonadota bacterium (assembly GCA_018240825.1). Taxonomy (GTDB): domain Bacteria; phylum Pseudomonadota; class Alphaproteobacteria; order Sphingomonadales; family Sphingomonadaceae; genus Sphingomonas. Next base: position 851 of record JAFEEZ010000265.1, read on the forward strand.
CGGCCGGTCGACGAGTTCGCGCTGGCGCCCGCTCCGCGGGAGCTGGCGGTCGGGATCGCGATCGGACTGGCGCTGCTGAGCGTCGTGGTGGGCGTGATAGCCGCGCTGGGCAGCTATCGCGTGAGCGGAACGCGTGGCGTCGAGGTGCTGCCGCTAGCGCTGTCGATCGGCATCTTTCCGGGGTTCAGCGAGGAAATCGCCATTCGCGGACTATTCTTCCGATTGTTCGAACGCTGGCTGGGAAGCTGGGCGGCGCTGGCGCTGTCGGCGGCGATCTTTGGGGCCGGGCATTGGTTCAATCCCGGGGCGACGTGGATCGCGGCGGTCGGCATCGCGTTCGAGGCGGGGATCATGCTCGCGGCGGTCTACATGATCACGCGGCGATTATGGATGGCGATCGGGCTGCACGCGGCATGGAACTTCGCGGAGGGCGGGATTTACGGCGCGCCGGTGTCCGGGTTGAATATCGACGGCCTGATTCGCCCCTGGATCGGCGGGTCTGATCTGGTAACGGGCGGCGCGTTCGGGCCCGAAGCCTCGCTGCCGGCAATGGCTGTGGCGACGACGGTTGGGGTGGCGTTGCTGGTTATCGCGCACCGGCGCGGCAGGTTTATCGCGCCGAGCTGGGTCCGCCGTCGTCAGGGCGCCGGCGCGCAGGAATAGACCAGCTTCTCGCTATAGTTCGACGGCAACGCGGCGCGGATCGATTGCTGCTGCGTGCCGAGCTGCGCGCGCGCCTGGGCGTCGGCGGAGCATTGCTTGAGCGGGATTTGCGACCGGATTTTCCGCGCCGCATCCATCTGAGTTGCGCTGAGGAAATAGCGATAGTTGGTATAGGTGCGCGTGGCGGGGTCGAACTCCGCGACCGACACGGTCTGTTCGTCGCCGGGGACGAAAACGCGCACCCATTTACCGTCGTCGTCGGCATATTGCGTGCGGTCGTTCATGCATCCGTCCTGGCCCCAGTCGAGATCGACATTGGAGGTGGTCGACACCGTAACCCTGCTTCGGTCTGGAACGAATCTGCACGCCATCTTGCCCAGCGGACGCGCGGCCGGCGTCACACCGGGACCCGCCGCGGGCACGCCATATCCGCCCTTGAGCACGATCGGCTCCTCGCCCGGCCGGAGCACGAACACGATGATGGCGGCAAGCATCAGCGCGCCGCCCCCCGCCGCCGCCCAGATCGCCTCGCGCGGCTTGTCGCGCTGGTACAGGATACCGCCCCCGCCGACGGTCAACGCGCCGAGCACCAGCAACAGCGCCGCGACCGCGATGATGTTTTCGCCGTTACGCTGCGCATCGATCCTCGCCTGTTCGGCGGCCTGCTCGCGCGCAAGTTGCGCCTTGGCGGCGGCGTCGCGGCGCGTTGCATCGGCGGCCTCGGCGGCGGCGCGGTCGGCCGCCTGGTCGGCGCTAAGCCGCGCCTCGAGGCTCATGCACGGGTTGCTGACGACGTTGAACGGTTGTTTCGCCTGTTTAAGAAAGGCGGCGAGTTCGGCCTCGCTGATCGCGAAGGCGAAGTTGGCGTCGCCTTCCTGTCCCTTGGTGATCGCCGAATTGACGCCGAGCACGCGGCCGCAGCGGTCGAGCACCGGCCCGCCCGAATTGCCGCGCGAGATGCTGGCGGTGTGGAGCAGCACGCCGACGCCGTTGACCGATCGCGTCGCCGACAGCGACCCTTCCGACCGCACCGGCGCGAGCGGCTTGATGTAATCGGCCGCCGATTGCGCGCTGGCGAGGTCGACATTTCCGGGATAGCCGAGCGAAACGAGCCCGGTGCTGTCGTCGAGCGGACCGGCGTAGAGCGTCGCGGGGGGAATCCGAGCGCCGGTGATTTCGATCAGCGCGAGATCGCGCCTGCTGTCGATCGCGATCACGCGGCCCTGATACGACTTGCTGCCTTCGGACGGCACCACGCCGATGACGACATTGTCGGGATATTGTTGCGCAAGCTCGACGACATGCGCGTTCGTGACGATCCGGTTCGGCCCGACCGCAAAGCCCGATCCGTGTCCGAACCCCACCACTTCCTGATCCACGATCGCGATCGTGACGACGCGCACCACGCTGCGTGAAGTGGCGGCGATGTCGTCGGCGGCGAGGCGTGCGGGTGTAAGGACGA
>JAFEEZ010000266.1 GCA_018240825.1 Pseudomonadota bacterium
GAAGACCCCTATTTCGTCGTCGCCGCCGACAAGGGCACGGCGACGTTCAGCGATGTCGCCAATGCGATCGCGATCGAACACGGCTTCTGGCTCGGCGATGCGTTCGCCTCGGGCGGGTCGCATGGCTACGACCACAAAGCGATGGGCATCACCGCCAGGGGCGCGTGGATATCGGTCCAGCGCCACTTCGCCGAACGCGGGGTCGACGTGCAGACCCAGACAATCCGCGTCGTCGGCTGCGGCGACATGTCTGGCGACGTGTTCGGCAACGGCATGCTGCTGTCGCAGACGCTCAAGATCGTCGCTGCGTTCGATCACCGCCACATCTTCCTCGATCCCGATCCCGATCCGGCGGCCAGCTGGGCCGAGCGCGCGCGGATGTTCGCGCTGCCGCGATCGAGTTGGGCCGACTATGATCCGAGGCTGATTTCGAAAGGGGGCGGGGTATTCCCGCGCACCGCGAAGACGGTGCCGCTGACCCGGGAAGTGAAGGCGGCGCTCGACATCGCCGCCGACGAGCTGGAGCCCGCGGCGCTGATTTCCGCGATTTTGAAAAGCCCGGTCGACCTGATCTGGTTCGGCGGCATCGGCACCTACGTCAAGGCGGCCGCAGAGAATAACATCCAGGTCGGCGACCCGGCTAACGACCGCCTCCGCGTCAACGCCGAGGATCTGCGTGCGACCGCGATCGGCGAAGGCGCGAACCTGGGCGTGACGCAAGCCGGCCGCATCGCCTTCGCCTCGCTGGGCGGGCGGATCAACACCGACTTCATCGACAATTCGGCGGGCGTCGATTGTTCGGACAACGAGGTCAACATCAAGATCGCGCTCAACCGCGAGATGATCGAGGGCCGGTTGAAGTTCGCGGCGCGCAACACCCTGCTCGCGTCGATGACCGACGATGTCGCGCACCTCGTGCTGGAGGACAACCGCCTTCAGACGCTCGCGCTGTCGATCATGGAGCAAGACGGCGCGCAGGCGCTGCCGAGCTATGTCCGGCTGATCGAGATTTTCGAGGTCGCGGGACGTCTCGACCGAACCGTCGAAGGATTGGGCGATAACGGCGCCCTGTTGCGTCGCGAAAGCGAGGGCCGCGGCCTTACGCGCCCCGAACTCGCGGTTCTGTTGGCGACCGCCAAGCTCGCGCTGCAGGACGCGATCGAGCAAACCGATCTCGGCCGCGATCCCGAATTGCGCGCCGACCTCCAGGCCGCTTTCCCGCCTGCGATGCGCAAGAAGTTCGCGAACGCGATCGACGAACATCGCCTGCGCAGCGAGATCGTCGCGACCAAGCTCGCCAACCGCCTGATCAACCGGCTCGGCGTGCTGCATCCGTTCGAGCTGGCCGAGGAAGAGGGCGCTGCGATGGGCGACATCGCGGCGATGTTCGTCGTGGTCGAGCGACTGTTCGACCTCGACAAGCTCTGGGACGAGATCGAGACGACGCCGATGCCCGAGGCCGGGCGCCTCGCCCTGTTCGACGAGGTCGCGGTCGCGGTGCGCAGCCAGATCGCCGATCTGCTGCGTGTGACCAAGCCGGGGACGAGCCCTGGCGCGGTGCTCGCGAGGCTGGGCAAGGGGGTCAACGCGCTCGACCGCCAGACCAAGCAGTTGCTGCTCGAGGAAGCGTCGAGCCAGAGCGCGCGGATTTCGTCCAGTCTCCAGGCGGCGGGCGCACCCGCCCCGCTGGCCCGCAAGGTGGTGCGGATCTTCGAACTCGACGGCGCGGTGGGCCTTGCCGATCTCGGCGCGGAAACCGGGTTGGACGAGATCGTTCTGACTCGGGCGTTCACGCATCTGGGCCAGGCGCTCGGGCTTGACTGGGCGCAGGCCAATGCCGCGCGGATCAATTCGAGCGACCCTTGGGAACGCTTGCTGATCGCAGGCCTCGCACGCGACTTCCAGCAGTTGCGCCTCGAATTCCTCGAACGCGCCGGAGGAAAGGACCCGGAAAGCGCGGTCGATGCGTGGTTGGCGGCGAATGCCGGCCGCGTCGCGCAGTTCAAGGGTGTGGTCGACCGCGCACGGACCGCAGCAGCGCCGAACGCCGCGATGCTCGCTCAGATCGCGGGACAGGCGCGCGTCCTGTTGGGCCGGTGATATCCACAGGTGATTTCAGAGTCGAAACGATCCAGATTGACATGGGACTCGATTAGGGCAGGTTGAAGCCGGGGCTGATCCCCTCTTCTTTCGGGCCGCAACTGGAAGGGGCCGTCGCTTTAACGCAAGGGACGGCTCCTTCTGTCGATCAAGCGGCCGAAACTTGCGCCTTCCGCCTCTCCCTCGCCGCGGCTTTCCATCCCCGCGCTCGCCACCACATGATCACGCCAGTGATCGCGAGAATCGCGGGCAGCATGCCGCCAAGGAAAATGATGACTTGCCACACGACGCCCATGCCGGTTCCGTCGTGGATCTGGCGCATCAGCCGCGCGATGGCGGCCTGGCCGCGATTGGCGTCGGGCGCGACCGAGGCGATGCCGCTCGCATCCGCGACCGCCACAGTCGCGGACTTGCCCCTGACCGGCAGAATCGTGAACTGCCAGACCGCTTTATAGTCGGTCGGCCAGGCGATCTGCGCGACGCTGCCGGGTTGCTTCGCCAGCGCCGCCGCTTGCGCCGCCGCTAGCGGCATCCTCGGTACGGGCAGCGGCTGCGCCTTGTTCATCGCCGCGCGCTCGGCGCTGAACCCCATCGGGCGCGCGTTCTCGCCAACGAGCGGGCCGAAAAAGGTCGGGAAACTGATCCACGCGCCGGTCAGCGACAGCACGAACAGCGGCGCCGCGATCCAGAAGCCGAACAGGTGATGCAGATTGGTGTCGAGATTGCGGTGCCTCCGCCAGCGCAAGCCGCGCACCCATTTGCCCACCGTCGGCCACCACAGCCAGATGCCCGTGAAGCAAGAAAACAGCATCGCGACGCCGATCCACCCCACGATCGGACGACCCCAGACCGGGATCAGCATCGTGCCGTGGATCCGGTGCATGATTGCGATCAGCCCCGAACGGCTGTTCGAGACGTCGAGCACCTTGCCGGTCGCAGGATCGAGATAGACATTGGTGCGCGCCGCCGGGCCTTGCGTCTTGCTGGGCATCGGACCGGTCGAGGCGATCGCGGGCGCTCCGGGCTCCGCAGGCAGCTTTAGCGTCGCGATCTTCGCGGTTCCGGCCGCGGCCTGGGCCGCCGACGCCAGTTGCTCCGGCGCGAGCGCGGCGCCAGCGCTCACCGCATAACGTTGCGGATTGACGACATGGTCGAACGCTTCGTCCCACACCAGCGCCGCGCCGGTCACGCACAACGGGATGATCAGGACCGCAAGCAGCAGCCCGATCCATTTGTGCACCTGAAACCACGCGTTACGCATACCGATCCTGGTCATGTTCGTCCCTATGCCTCGGCCCAGCGCCGCAACAGATTGTGATAGGCGCCCGTCAGCCGCACCGCCACGCCGTCGTTGACGCCGAGCCGCCCCGCAACGTCCTGCACCGCCTGGTCGAGTTCGAACAGGATGCGCCGCGCGCCGTCGTCGCGGACCATCGACTGCACCCAGAAGAACGACGCGACGCGCACGCCTCGGGACACCGGCTCGACGCGGTGCACGCTCGATGCCGGGTAGAGGACCATGTGCCCGGCGGGGAGCTTGACGCGCTGCTCGCCGAACGAATCCTCGATCACCAGTTCGCCGCCGTCATAGCTCTCTGGATCGGCGAGGAAGAGCGTCGCGGACAGGTCGCTGCGAATGCGGAAATCGCTACCGCGTCGGATTCGGATCGCGCTGTCGACATGCGCGCCGAACGCATCGCCGCCGGCATAGCGGTTGAACAGCGGCGGATAGACCTTGTGCGGCAGCGCCGCGGCGACGAACAGCGGGCTGGCGGACAATGCGTCGAGCACCAGCGACCCAGCCTCGCGCGCGGCGGCGGAATCTTCGGGCAATTGCTCGTTCTTCTTGGCAAGCGCGGATTGATGCCCGGACGTCGCATTACCGTCGATCCATTCGGCAGCGTCGATCAGCGCGCGAATCTTCGCCACGCCGTCGGCGTCGAGCACGTCGGGGATCGCGATCAGCATCGCGCCGCGCCGCGCGCGATTGCCGCGCGCCCCCGCGCTCGAAAGGCCGGCACCGGCGACGCGTCGAGGAACGCCGCAGCCTTTTCCACGAAGGCGGCTGTCGCGGTCGCGCCGGCGCGCTCGATCCACGACAGCGCCTCTTCGGTTCGTCCCTTGTCGCCGAGCATCCGCGCATGGTTGAAACAGCCGCGGAAATCGCCGCCCGCCGCCGCGCGGGCATAGAGCCGCGCCGCTTTCGTGATGTCGCGCGCGACGACCCACCCATCCTCGTGAAAACTGCCCACGAAGTTCATCGCCTTGGCCCGAATGAGACCAGCGCCGATCCGCGCGGCCTTTTGAAACCAGTCCAGCGCCGCCGCCTTGTCCTCGGCCACGCCCTGCCCCAGCGCGAGCAACGTCGCATAATTGTACATCGCGCAATCGAGGCCCTGTTCCGCTGCGATACGGTAACATTCGGCCGCGCGCGCCTTGTCGACCCCGACGCCGCAACCGAGGTCGTAGCAGCGCCCGACCATGTTGAGCCCCATCAGGTGCCCCTGCGCCGCGGCGCGGTTGAACCAGGCGAACCCGGCGGCCTCGTCCGTGGCCGCCAGGCGACCGTCGATCAGCATCTGACCGTAAAGCGCCTGCGCCTCGGGCTCGCCGGCACGAGCCAGCGCGATGATCTCAGTCGGGGTCGGCGGAGCGTCGGTCAGAACGCGAACTCCACCGTCCCGAACACCGTCCGCCCCGGCGCGATCGTCGCGTAGTGGCTGGCGTAGACGTTCGAGAAATAGGCTTTGTCGGACAGGTTCTGCGCATTGACGCTGACCGCGATATTGTCGGTTACGCGATAGCTCGCGCGCGCATCGAACCGCCAATAGGACGGGATCATGCGGTACAGCACCTTGGTCGCGGGGCTGACCGTCACGACGCCCGCAGCGGTCTGCGTCGCCGCGCGGTTGTCGGCATAGCCCCCGAACTGGCGATCCATGTAGAACGCGCCGCCGCCGATCGTGAACCGCTTGGTCACGTCGAGCGAGGTCCACAAAGTAATCGAGTTGCGCGCGACTTGCGGCATCTGCTTGCCGGTATTGACCGACGGCACCAGCACGGTCTTCGCCACCTGGCCGGTGACCGCCGCCGCGGTCAGCGCGGTGAAGCCGCCATCGACGATCTTGGCGTCGAGGAAGGTGTAGCCGCCGAAGATCGTCCAGCCGGGCAGGATCTGACCGTTCGCGGTGAACTCGATGCCGCGGATGCGCGACTTGCCGAGGAATGCGACGTTGTTGTTCGCGTCGGTGACGCGGGCATTGTCGATCTGGGTCTCGAACGCGGCGAGGCCGAGCACGAGCTTTTCGCGGAACAGGCTGGCCTTGGCGCCGACTTCGTAGGTTTTGGTCTTCTGCACCTTCAGCGCGTCGAGGATCGCCAGGTTCGCGGCGCTGTTGGTCGTCGGCAGCGCGTTGTCCTCACGCCCCTCGCCCAGCAGCGTATTGGGAGGCGTCGCGGCGGTCGCGTAGCTCGCGTAGATGCTGGTTTCCCTGGTCGGCTTGAACACCAGGCCGGCCTGCCAGTTGAACAGTTCGTCGGTGCGGCCGAGCTTGTAGCTCGTCGTCGCGGCATAGCCCTGGCCCGGTATCGTCACCGACTTGAAGCGGTCGTAGCGCGCGCCGAGGTTGAGGATCAGCTGCGGCGTCAGCGTGATCGAATCGAACCCGTAGACGCTGATGGTGTTCGCATCGTTCTGCGTTTCCTCGATCGGCAGCGACTTCACGATC
>JAFEEZ010000267.1 GCA_018240825.1 Pseudomonadota bacterium
CCGGAAGAGCTTGCCGAAAAGCTCGGCATGCCGCTTGAGAAAGTGCGCAAGGTTCTCAAGATTGCGAAGGAGCCCATTTCACTCGAGACGCCGATCGGCGACGAGGAGGATTCGCACCTCGGCGATTTCATCGAAGACAAGAATGCCGTGATCCCGGTCGATGCCGCGATCCAGGCGAACCTGAAGGAAACCGTCACGCGCGTGCTCGCCAGCCTGACCCCGCGCGAGGAACGCGTGCTGCGCATGCGTTTCGGGATCGGGATGAACACCGATCACACGCTCGAAGAGGTCGGCCAGCAATTCAGCGTGACGCGTGAACGCATCCGCCAGATCGAGGCGAAGGCGCTCCGGAAGCTCAAGCATCCGAGCCGCAGCCGGAAAATGCGGAGCTTCCTGGATCAATGACGACGGCGACAGGAATTGGCGTCGCCAATTCCTGAATCGCCATCCGACCAGTCTTCCGGCGGACGGGCGCGCAGCAACCCGTTTCATCCCACGGAATTTATTTCCGCGTCGTTCGATCGCCGGCGCGATGCCCGCCCACCCAAAGCTCGATCGCGCGGGACAAAAAAGGGCCGCCGGTCGGTCGACCGACGGCCCTCTCGCCCCTTTCGGCGTAACGTTACGCGAAGCGGACTCGCGTAGTGACCTTACGGTTGCGACGCATCGCCGCGCCCATCAGGCCAAAGCCCATGATCATCATCGCCCACGTCGCCGGCTCCGGCACGACGGTGTTGGCGAACGAGCGATAGATCGTCCCCGTCGAGGTCGTGCCATAAGTCAGCGCATTGGTGCTGAGGTTCCAGCCCATCGCGTCGTAGGCCGCGAGATCGAGACCCGTGATATAGCCCGTCTGACCATAGCAGAAGGTCGGGTCCATTATGCCGTTGCCGATCTGGCAACCGGCGGTGTCGCGCCAGTGCGAAGCCTGCTGGCCGTCGGAGCCGTTATAGCGGCCGTTCGAGAAGAAGTTGCCGAACAACGCGGTGGCGCCGCCGTCGATCGAGAAATACTTGTTCCCGTTCACCGACAGATCGAGCGACGGGCCATTGCCCGGCGCGATGTTGTTCGGATCGTTGCTGTAGCGGAACATGTCTAACGCCGAATAGATCGACGTGTCGTTCAGGCTATAGCCCAGCTTGCCTTCGTTGGGGCTGTTGCCCGGACCCTCGCCGTAAACGTCGAGGAAGTCGACGCCCGAGACGAACCCGAGCGCATGGCCGATTTCGTGGATCGCAACGCCGATAAAATCGAACGTGCCCGGATTGATGCCGTCCGTCGGGTTGAAGTCGAACGCGAAGTTGCTGCTGAACGTCACGTTGCCGTCGCGCGTCGACGCAGGCAGCCCGGTATTGCCGCCGATCGCCTTGATCACCGCAGTGTTGAGATACAGGGTCTTGCTGCTGGCGGTCGCGCCATTGTCATAGCGCAGCGTCGTCAGATCGTCGTTGCCGGTGACGGGATTGACCCCGTTGGTGATGAAGCTGGCGCCCCCCGCGGTCAGCGTCGGCAGAACGATGTTCTGGTCGATCGCGGAATTGCTCTTGGTGGCGTTGACCCGGCTTTCCCAGTTGGCGACGCTGTAATCGGCGCGCGTGCTGCCGGTCGAACCGATGACTCCCGTGGGCAGCGCCGAAAAGCCGACGCCCAGGTTGATCGTGACGTTGTTGGTCAGAATGTTGGCCCAGTACGCCGCCGCGATCCGGAAGCCCTGCTCCGCCTGCGACCCCGTGACGCCGCCGAGATCGATGAGGTTGATGGTCGGCCCGGCATTGGCCGGCGCCGCGGCCAGTACGCTCGCAGCAACGCCGCATGCCAGCAACTTCTTCATACGCATGAGAAAATCCCCCGAATCCTGAATGTCCCGGCTGCTGCCGTTAACAATATGTTAATCTTTGCGGCCGCTTCCGAAGTCAATGCGATTTGGGCCCGCCACGGCCGGCTTTTGTATCTTCGCGGGACAGGTCCGGCGCGCGTGACCTATGACCGCTATGGTCCAACACGGTAGGAAGCGCCCGATGGCCACACTCATGCGGAATGCCGATGTCGCGCAAGCGGCCGCTGCGCTGAAAGCGGCGCTCGCGCGCCGCGACCGGGCCGAGACGAACCGCCTCGTAACGGCGCTGCTCGATGGCCGCGCGCCGCTCGGCGAGCAATGGCGCGCGCTGTCGCAGCTGATGCAAGTCAGCGGCGAACTGACGCTCGCGCATCGCGCGATCGACGCCTATATCGCGGAATCGCCCGACAAGGCGCAGGCGCGGTACGCCAAGGTGGTGCTGTTGACGCAGTCCGGACGGCTGGAAGAAGCGCACGACCTGCTCAAGACGCTTCCGGCCGACGTTCCGGATCGGGCCGGCCACGCCTATGTGCTGGGCAACACCGCGATGACGCTGGGCCGCGCGAAGGACGCGAGCGACCATCTTGCCGTCGCGCTTGAACACCGTCCCGGCTGGGGTCCGGCATGGCTGTCGCTCGCGACGACGCTCGACATGGCCGACAGCGCGTTTGGCGACCAACTTCTGGTTGAACGGGGGGTCGCGGAACGGCAGGGGCCGGCGGACCTCGCGCGCTATTATTACGCGCTCGGCAAGCTGTACGCCGACCGCAAGGATCCCGACGCCGCTTTCGCCGCATTCTCGCGCGGCGCCGAACTGTTGCGCTCTCAAACGCCCTATAGCCGCACCGGCGACGAAGCGAACGCACGGTTGGCGATGAGTGGTTATCCCGCGGGATATATCGAGCAGTTGAACGAACAAATCGGCATCGACGCCAACCGGCCCATTTTTGTCACTGGCCTGCCGCGCTCGGGCACAACGCTCGTCGAACAAATCCTCGCCAGCCACAGCGCGGTGGCGGACGGGAGCGAACTCAACATCGTCCAGCACGTCGCGGTCGCGGCAGGCGGCGTATCAGGCGGCGATATCGACAAATATCTCGCGCGCGGCGGAACGATGGACGCGCTCGCCGGACTCTATTTGCATCTGCTAAGCGAACGCATAGGCCCGGCGGGGCGTATCGTCGACAAGACGATCGACGCCAGCCGCTTTCTGGGCCTGATCGCCGCTGCATTGCCCGATGCGCCGTTGATCTGGATGCACCGCGACCCGCTCGACTGCGCCTGGTCGTGCTTCCGGACCTTTTTCATACACGGGGTCGCGTGGAGTTACGATCTCGTCGACATCGCCAAGCATTTCATGCTTGAGGACGAGTTGCGCGCGTTCTGGAAGGAGCGGCTCGGCGACCGTTTGCTGGTCGTGCCCTATGCCGATCTGGTCGCGGCGCCGGAAGCGTGGACACGCCGCATCCTCGACCATTGCAGGCTCGCCGAAGAGGCCGGCGCATTCACGCCGCACCTGACCGAACGCCGGGTCGCCACCGCCAGCGCGCTTCAGGTCCGCCGCCCCATCAATCGCGAGGGCCTGAACGTCGCCGTACCCTACCGATCGCACCTCCAGCCATTCATCCAAGCCTATCGCGCCGAATAGCGGCGAGCCTAGGATCAAACTCAATTATCGCGAGGATCGCGCTAATTGAGTTTGGATCTAATGGTCCGTGCTGTACGCGGCGACGCTCAGCGCGATCGGATCGAGCAGCACCCACAGCGCAATGCCGAGCGCCAGCGCGAACAGACCGACGCACACAATGTTCGCCCGGCGACGGTCGACGCCCGGAAGCAGCGGCAATAACAAGACCGCGCTGATCGCCAGCGGCGCCGCTGCGATCATCGGGGTCTTTGGACCGACCGCCTGAAGCAAAAAGAATCCGAATCCAAGCATATAGCCAACACCCAGCGTCGCCGCCGCCACAACCGCGATGACTCCCGCGGCCGCGGAGACCCGCCGCGCCGCCAGCGCCAGCCCGCCCAGCATCAACGGCACCGCGACCGGATAGGCGGCGGTAGGCGCGGTCGCTTGAAGGAACGCGCCGAACACAAGCAACGGAATCGCTGCGCCAGCCACGCCGGCGGTGTCGGAGGGCAGCCATCGCCGGAACAGCGCCAGCATCGCCAGACAAACAAGCAGCGCCTGCATCTGTAGGCGCGGGATCGCCGCAAGCCGGTCGTAGTAATTGGTCTGTCCGCCAGCCCCGGATACGAGATTGACCAGATACAACACGCTCCCCGTCGTCAGGAGCAGCCCGAGCAGTCCCCCTGCCCCGCGCGCTGTCTCGCCGAACGTGGCCCGCCGCCACGCCGCAGCTGCATAGCCCCCGGCCCCCAGCGCGAGGATTAGCCAGCCCGCCGCCGCCGGATAGCTTACGAACACCAGTCCAAACGCGTCGAAGAACACGCGGTCCGCGGCCTTGCCCGGCAGCGCCGGCGCAGCGAGCAACCCGCGGGCGAGGTCGAGTACTTGCCGTCCCATGTCCTGCAATGCGCCCTGGTCGAGCGCGTCGGGCGTCGCCAGCGGCGAATGATACAGCGCCGGGCGGCCGATGAACGCAAAGTTGAACCCGGGCGCGCCAAGCTTCTTGGCGATGGTGTAATCGGTCGAATTGGGCAGCTTCTGGTAAATGAACACGCTGAGCGAGGTGGCGACCGGCCGCGCGACGCTGCGGCCGAACAGCGCCATCATGGCGCCGTTGTCGCTGCCCGTTTCGAACATCGACGCGCGCCCGCCGCCGCCGCGCGTTTCCAGATTGACGATCACCCCGACGCGGGCGCGCCGCGGATCGCGTGCGAAGAACGCCTTGGCGCCCTCCAGACCCAGCTCCTCGCCATCGGTCAGGAGGACCATCAGATCGCGCGCGGGCTGCCCTTGCGCGCGAATCGCACGCACCGTTTCCAGGATCGACGCCACTCCGGCGCCGTCGTCGGCGGCGGCGGGTGATCCCCACACGCTGTCATGATGCGCCATCAGCAGCACAGCCGGAAGCGAGCGGTCGCGCCCCGGCAACACCGCGACAATGTTCGTAAGCGGCGGCGTGACGTTGGACTTGCTCCAGCCGGCGAGGCGCCGGGCTCCCGCCACGCTCATCGCCGCCACCGGCGTATCGACCGCCATGCCCATCGATCGCAATCGCGCGATCAGATAGGCGCGGACCACGGCATCTTCCGCGCTGCCGGTGGGGTGCGGCGTACGGCCGATCTCCCGGACATCGGCCATGGCGCGCGTCGCCGAAAACGAAGCCGGCGGGGCGTCGTCGCCGACCGGGCCAGGCGGGGTGGTCGCGACGATCGCCAATGTCACCGCGCCCGCGAGCGCGAGGAACAACCCCCACCAGTTCCGCATCCCGCTCCCCCTGCCGTCGCTAAGCGATGTTAGGGATCGTTCGGCGATCGGGCAATAAATCCGCTCGCTTGAGTCGCGGCGCCGTGTCCTTCACCTCGCTGGCGTCAGCAATGCGCTTGGATGCCGCCCCGCCGGACAGGAGCGCAATTCCCCGCGATCGACGATCGACACCTTGCGACATGCTTAAGCCCGCATAAACCGCGTCTTTACGCGCTTCGGTATATTCCTCGGCTCCACACAGTCGTGACATCAATGCGCAATCGGGGAACCATGCCAGTCGAAACCGTCCCGTTCGATCGCCAAAGCGGCAGCTGGAGCGTGCTTGCCGCGCTGGCCGACGCCGATGGCAGCGCGCGTCATCCCTTTGTGCAGGCGATAAGCGCACGCAGCGCGGCGACCCGTGATCTGGCCGATGCGATTCATCTGCTCTGCGCGCTCCACGGGCGGCATCCTGGCGTCATCGATCATGCGCTGACCCACGGCCCGAGCCTCGCCGCCGAATCATGGCTTGAGGAAGCGGCGAGCGCCTTCGCGGAGGAACGCGCCTTGCTAGCGCGACTCACCGCTGCAGCCGGCCCGATTCCGTCCACGCCCGGCCAAGCCGAATCCGAAGCCGCGGTCACTCACCAAATTCACGCGCTCGGCATGTTGGCGCAATCCGATCGTGCAGGGTGCGCCGTGGGTGCGGCTATCGCGCTGATCCTTGACTGGGACGCCATCCGTCAGGTGCTCAACGCCGCCGCTGGTCGCGCCGGCCTGACAATTCCGGTCGCGGCGCTGCCGATCGAGGCCGACACCGCCACGCTGGCCGCGACGCTTGCGAACGACCCGGCGGTCGAGCGCGCGATGAGCTTCGGCGCACAGCAATTGCTCGCCCAGCACCGCGCGCTGTGGGACCTGGCCGAAGCGCGCAAGAGCGCCCGCGATCGGCACTAGGCCTGGCGCAGTGCAATAACGGCTGGACCGTGCCGCCGCCGCACCGCCAAGCTTGCGTTTTGCTCTACTGCCGACCTAAGCAAACCCGACATTCGAAAAGTCGGGACAATTTGATGATTCGCTTCGCAGGGACTGAGAGTTACGTCGCGACCGACGATCTGAAGGTCGCGGTCAATGCGGCGGTGACGCTGCGCCGGCCGCTCCTGGTCAAGGGCGAACCCGGCACGGGCAAGACAGTGCTGGCTTACGAGATCGCCAAGGCGGTCGGCGCGCCGCTGATCGAGTGGAACGTAAAATCGACGACCAAGGCGCAGCAGGGCCTTTACGAATATGACGCGGTTGCGCGCCTCCGCGACGGTCAGCTCGGCGACGAACGTGTCCACGACATTTCCAACTATATCCGCAAGGGCAAGCTCTGGGAGGCGTTCACTTCGCCTCAGGTCCCCGTCCTGCTGATCGACGAGATCGACAAGGCCGATATCGAATTCCCGAACGACTTGCTCCAGGAACTCGATCGCATGGAATTCCATGTCTACGAGACCAAGGAAACGGTGCGCGCGGCCGAGCGGCCGATCGTGGTCATTACGAGCAACAACGAGAAGGAGCTGCCCGACGCCTTTCTGCGCCGGTGCTTCTTCCATTACATCAAGTTTCCCGACATGGACACAATGCAAGCCATTGTCGACGTTCACTTTCCTGGAATCCAGAAGATCCTGGTGTCGAAGGCGATGGACATTTTCTACGACGTCCGCGACGTGCCGGGGCTCAAGAAGAAGCCGTCGACCAGCGAATTGCTCGATTGGCTCAAATTGCTCCTCCACGAGGACATGCCGCTCGACGTCCTCCAGAACCGCGATCCGACCAGGGCGATCCCGCCGCTGCACGGCGCGCTGCTCAAGAACGAGCAGGACGTCATGCTGTTCGAACGCCTCGCCTTCATGGCCAAGCGCCAGCAAGGCGGGCCGCGCTAGCCCCCACCGTCATGCCGGACTTGCTCCGGCATCCAAGGTGCCTCAGGCTGCAACGCTGGGGATAGTTGGACCCCGGAACGAGTCTGGGGTGACGACTTTGAACGACCCGCCGAAAAGCCAAGGCGCCACGCGCTTCGCCCGTGTCCGCGCAGCGCTCGAGGCGCGTACGCCCCGCGCCGGATGGCGGCTCGCGATCTACGAATTCCTGCTGTTCGGGTTCAAGCAAGGCTGGGCCTGCCTTTTCGGCGCGCTGATGCTCGCGCTGCTGCTCGGCACGCACTTCCTCTATCCCGAGCACGCCCCGCTCGCCCGCAACGATTTTCTGACGATCATGGCGGTGCTGATCCAGGCCGGCATGCTGGCGTTCCGGCTGGAGAATTGGGAGGAAGCGAAGGTCATCCTCGCCTTTCACGTCACCGGCACGATCATGGAGCAGTTCAAGACGCGGGCCGGATCGTGGAACTATGCCGATGGCGGCGTGCTGCATATCGGCATGGTGCCGCTCTATTCGGGGTTCATGTACGCAGCGGTCGGCAGTTACATCGCGCGCGTCTGGCGGATTTTCCGCTTCCGCTTCGCGCCCTATCCGCCGTTATGGACGACGATCGCGCTGGCGGTAGCGATCTACGTCAATTTCTTCGCGCATCACTGGCTGCCCGATATCCGGCTGGGCCTGTTCGCCGCGACGGCCCTGCTGTTCTGGCGCACGCAGGTCTATTTCACCGTCTGGCGGGCCGAGCGCCGGATGCCGCTGTTGCTCGGCTGGTTCCTCGTCGCGTTGTTCATCTGGTTTGGGGAGAATATCGGCACCTTCGCGCACGCCTGGTCCTACCCGAACCAGCGCCGCGGCTGGGAGCTGGTCAGCCCGGCGAAGCTCGGCGCGTGGTATCTGCTGATGATCATCTCGTTCGTCATGGTGTCGCTGATTCACGGCATCGGGACCGGAAAGACGGCGCCGCGCGGATAGCCATTCCTTAACCGGGCTGCCCTAAGGTCGCCCGGTCATGCGGGGCGGGAAAATCCTTTGCGGCGCGGTCGCGGCGATGCTCGCTGGAGCGATGGGCTTTCCGGCGCAGGCCGCCTCGCTGCTCGATTATGTCGGCCAGTGCGTGCCGTTCGCGCGCGCGGCCTCGGGCATCCAGATCTACGGCGACGCCTGGACATGGTGGGACCAGGCCGAGGGCCGTTATCAGCGCGGCGAAACCCCGAAGGTCGGCGCGGTGATGGCGTTCGCCAGGCAACCGCGTCTGCCGCTCGGCCACGTCGCTGTGGTCAGCCGGATCGTCGACGCCCGCGTCCTGATGCTGACCCACGCCAACTGGTCGCGCCAGAACGGCGAGCGCGGCCATGCCGAGCAGGACGTCACCGTTCGTGACGTCAGCGACGACAATGACTGGAGCGAAGTCCGTGTCTGGTATCGCGACAATGACGGCCTGGGCAGCACGACCTATCGCGTCAACGGCTTCATCTACCCCGACCGCAACACCAAGGCGGCGCGCGAACTGACCAGCAAGCAGCCCGACTATGTTGGCGCCTTGATCGACGCCTATCGCTGACTTGCGTTACCCGCGCTAAGATGGCGCCGGGGGTGAGCAATGACCCGAGAAAGTTACGGACAAGACGCACCGACCGTGGTGCGTAACCTCGCCATCATCGGCGGCACGATCCTGGTTGGCGCGTGGACGACCGGCACCAACGGATTCTGGTTCCGCCAGTTGCCGGGCTGGGTGCTGGCATTGCGCCC
>JAFEEZ010000268.1 GCA_018240825.1 Pseudomonadota bacterium
ACACCTCCGAGATCAACCAGCGCTGGCCGATCGAGTCGGCATAGGTCGCCAACGCACCCCGATCGAACAGCCGGAAATAGCCGAACGGTCCTTCAAGCGCGTCGTGCGGCCCGGTCAGGCCCGCCTTCGCCAGGTCGACCGCCATAATCGCCGACCGCGCGGCGTTGGCGATCTGCAACGGCAGCGCGATCGACCCTTCGACATGCGCCTGCATCGTTCCCGCGCAGAACGAATAGGCCAAACCGAGCACGTCGGCGACGGATTCGACCCGCTCGATCCGCGCCACCGCCAGCGCCGCGCCGATGCACCCGGCGGTGGCGGGACGGAAGAAGGTGAGCGGCGATGTCGCGGCGAGGCCGAGCCCGGCGGCGATATCGACGCCGGTCGCGAGCGCGGCCAGCGCCTCGTCGGCGTCGCACCCACCCATTCGGTCAATGCTCGCGCCCAGCGCGGCGGTGACGACCGACAGCGCATGCACCACGGCAACCTCGTGCACCGCATCCCATTCCAGACAATGGATGCGGAAGGCGTTGACGAACGCGGCGGAACAGGCGGGCAGACGCCCCGGGGTCCCGATCAACCGAGCGTCGTCGCCCGATCCCCAACCCCGCGCCGCCGCCAGCACGCCGTCGGCGCCGGGCGCAACCGATCCCGCCGCCCCGACTCCTAGCGTGTCGGCGAGCAATCGCAGCGCATCCGCACGCATTTGCGATGGCAGCGCATAATCGGCCCGCGCGAAATCGAGCAGACGCGCAGTCGCGCTCACAGCCAGGACTCCAGTACGGCGATCACTGCGCGAGGATCATCACCCTCCAGGCACGCTGCGACCGCCTCGTCGGCATTGTCGACGCCGCCCCACGCCATCAGCTCGCGCGCCTTGGCGATAACGCCGTCGCGCGCCAGCGGTCGTTCCGGGTCGCCGCGCGTGTCGATCAGTTCGACCGATCGCCCGCCGGCAGTCACCCGTGCGCCGTAGTGATCGGGGAAACGCGCGGTGAAGGACTCGTCCTCGCTTACGGCGACCCGCGACCGCGCCTGCGCCAGCGCGAGTATGGACTCCGGCGTGAAGTCGTCGAGCGTCGGAACGCCGCGCTCCGCGACGACAGCGACGCAGTGTTGGAGGGAGAATTTTGCGTCGTGCGGCCGGACCGGAAAGCGATTGTCACAGAAGATCAGCGCGTCGCCATACGTCTCGATCGCAATCGGCCCGTCGAGACTGCCTGATTGTTTGAGTTCCAGCGCGGCGTCGATCGCAGGGTGCGCGTGGCGGCAGGCCGCCCAGGGTTTGAAACTCACCTCGGCAATGCGCCAGCCGCGCGCGAAGGTCATCGGCTTCGCCGCCGCCGCCATCGCGGCGTAGAACCCCTGATCGCCCTCCAGGATGTACCACGGTCCGCTGATGCCGCGACTGGCGTAACGCGCCGCCGCCATGCCGGTGGTCGCTGCGTGCACGACATGCCACTGCTTGGCGTCGACCGTTTCGTGGCGCATCCGCCACAGCCCGCCGGCGACCGACCCCGCCAGCCCTAGCGCCAGTACTGTAACGTCAGCGTCGCAGCCATTGAGGCTGGCCGAAGCCGCCGCGGCGCCGAACACGCCGGCGGTCGCGGTGTTGTGAAAACGTGCGTAGTGGAAGGCGTCGAATGTCGCGCCGATGGCGATCGTCGCCTCGTAACCGCGCACCGCCGCGTCGAGCAGGGCGTCCATCGACTCGCCCGCGCCCGCCAACACGGTCGGCCAGATCACGGGTCCCGGATGGAGGATCGAGGCGCGATGAACATCGTCCATTTCGAGCGCGTTGCCCAGCCACGCCGCGCGCATCACCGCGCTTTCGTCGTCCATGAACCTGACGGTCAACGCAAGACGCGAACCCTTCGCGCCGGCAACGCAACCCAGCCAGTCGAGCAAATGCAATCTTGCCTTTGTCCGGACGGCCTGATCAACATCGCGCAACAAATGCTGTGCGAGCCGTTCGGTTAGGCTATGCTGTTGCGGCATCACGCGTATTCCGCGCAGACAGGAGAGGGTGTTTGACAGCCGTCGCGACCGAAACCGCGCCGCGCAAGCCGCGTTATCTCGAGCTTGCCGAGGATTTGCGCGGACAGATTCTCTCGGGCGGTTTCCCGGATGCCGATCATTTTCCGACGGAGAACGTGCTCTGCGCGCGCTATGGTGTCAGCCGCTTCACCGTTCGCGAAGCGCTGCGCACGCTTCAGAACGAAGGGCTGATTCAGCGCCGGCGCGGGTCGGGCACCGTCATCCAACCCGCCGCAGCGCGTGGGGGCGCGCTGCACCAGCCGCTGTCGAACGTCGGC
This sequence comes from Pseudomonadota bacterium, assembly GCA_018240825.1. Lineage (GTDB taxonomy): Bacteria > Pseudomonadota > Alphaproteobacteria > Sphingomonadales > Sphingomonadaceae > Sphingomonas. The sequence goes on from JAFEEZ010000268.1 coordinate 2,316, forward strand.
GAAATCCTGCAATATGCGCATAATACCAGCGTCGCGTTCGCCCGCGACGGCAGCGTCGCGCTGCCGCGCAAGCTCGCCGAAGAGATCGGCATCAACATGACGGGCCGCTGGGCGCGTTTTCACGGCGTCCGCACCAGCGCCGCGGACGACCGTCCGATCGCAGTGACCGACGCCTATATCCACCCCGACCTGATCGCCGCCGCGGACGCGATCGACCCGGCCGGCACGACAATTTTTCGCCAGCTCGAAACGCTCGGCAAGGTCAAGATAGCGCGCGTCACGCAGGACATTCAGGCCGTGCCCGCGAGCGCGCGGATCGCGGTCGAACTGGGCGTGACGCGGCGCAGCCCCTGCCTCCGCATCCTGCGTTGCTATTGCGATTCCAGCGGTCGAGTGATCGAAATTTCCGCAAGCCACCATCCGGGTGACCGTTTCGCCTACAACATGCATATCGAGGTGGAGGGCTAGATTATCCATCGCCCAGCTCCGGCGCGGGGCGAGGGGTCCAGCCATCGGTCGGGAAACGGATGGCGGGCGCGATCTGGTGCGCGCTGCCGGCCTCGACCAGCAAACCGCGCTCGGCGAGATGCGGCGCGTCGAGCGCCTCGCGGAAATCGAACACCGGTGCGAAGGCGACATCCTTGTCAGCGAACCACGCCACCCACTCGTCGCGTGTCCGCGTCGCGAAGATCTCGCGCAGGAACGCAATCAACGCACCCTGTTCGCCCGCCGGAGCCTCGGCAATCGCGATGAGATCTGGCCGGCCGAGCGCCGTCAGAAGGTTTGTCGCAAACTTCAGCTCGCGTCCGCCGAGCGTGATGTGCCGCCCGTCTGCGGTGGCGTACGCCTGATAGAACGCCGCACCGCCGAGCGAGCGTTGCGTCGTCGATTTTGGCGCCTGCCCGCCGGCGATCGCGTCACCGGCGATATGCGCGCACCACGGCAACAGCGCGTCGAACATCGCGACGTCGCAATGATCGCCGCGTCCGGTTCTCTCGCGGCCGATCAGCGCCGTCAAAACCGCCGACAGCGCGGTCAGTCCCGCCGCCATGTCCGCCGATGGCGCGCCAGGCACCGCGGGTGCGCCATCCGCCCCGTCATTGACTGACAGGAAACCGGCAAGCGCCTGCACCGCGAGGTCGTGCGCGGGGTGATGCGCGAGCGCCCCCGATTGGCCGAACGCGCTGATCGAACAATAAACGATTCGCGGGTTGCGCGCCGCGACCGCGTCGTAGCCGAACCCCAACCGCGTCATCACGCCGGGTCGGAACCCTTCCACAAACACGTCGGCCCCGTCGATCATAGCCCATAACGCATCGCGCCCGGAGTCGCTCTTGAGATCGAGCACGCGGCTCGCCTTGCCTCGATTGAGGTTGCGGAACCACACTGACTGGCCGGCCTCGAACGGCGCCTGATTGCGTGCGGGGTCGCCGGCCGGCGGCTCGACCTTGATCACCTCAGCGCCCTGATCGGCCATCATCATCGTCATCATCGGACCCGGCAGGAACTGCGTCAGGTCGATGACCTTGATGCCCGACAGCTTGCCCATTGGTTCAGACGACGCCGGCGGCGCGAAGCTTCGCGATTTCGTCGGCGTCGTAGCCAGCCTCGGCCAATACCGAATCGCTGTCGGCGCCCAGCTTTGGCGCGGCGCGATTGGGGAGACGCCGCCCGTCGAGCCGGATCGGGTTGGCGAGCACACGCATGCCGCCATCGGCGTCGGGGTGCTGAACGGTGTCGATCATGTCGCCGATACGCGGACTATCGAGCGCCTGGCCGAGCCCGTGAACTGGCGCGACGGGCACCAGCCCGCCGAGCGCCGCTTCCCAGTGCGCGG
>JAFEEZ010000269.1 GCA_018240825.1 Pseudomonadota bacterium
ACCCTCTCGGATCTGGTCCGGTCCTCGCTGCGCCTGCGCCCAGACCGAATTCCGGTGGGCGAAGTGCGCGGGGCGGAGGCCCTCGATCTTCTGAAGGCTTGGGGCACCGGACATCCCGGCGGGGTCGGGACGATCCACGCCGGGAGCGCCATCGGCGCGCTGCGCCGCCTCGAGCAACTCATCCAGGAAGCCGTCATCACAGTCCCGCGCGCACTGATCGCCGAGACGATCGATCTGGTCGCCGTTCTTGCAGGGCGGGGCTCCGCGCGGCGGCTGGTCGAACTGGCCCGCGTCGAAGGGCTCGGCGCTGACGGCGACTACCGTATCACACCCGCAACCACCCCGAAAGGACACCCCGAATGATCAGCCGCGCTCGTGCCCTGCAACGTCGTGCCACGACCCTCGTGACCGCCGCCTATGTCAGCGTTCTGCTGGCCCCCGCGGCCCATGCCTCTGGCTCTTCCATGCCTTGGGAGGCGCCGCTTCAGGCCATCCTCCAGTCGATCGAGGGCCCCGTCGCCAAGATCGTCGCCGTGATCATCATCATCGCCACCGGCCTCACGCTGGCCTTCGGCGACACCTCGGGCGGCTTCCGGCGCCTCATCCAGATCGTCTTCGGCCTGTCGATCGCCTTTGCGGCGTCGAGCTTCTTCCTCTCCTTCTTCTCCTTCGGCGGCGGGGCGCTGCTCTGATGGCGGGAAGCTTCGAGAGCCTTGATGCCGTTCCTGGTTTTTCCGTGCCGGTCCACCGGGCGTTGACCGAGCAGATCCTGCTCGGCGGCGCGCCGCGCTCCATCGCCATCATGAACGGCACGTTGGCCGGGGCTATTGGCCTCGGCCTGCGCCTCTGGCTGGTCGGCATCCTCATCTGGGCGGTCGGGCATCTTCTGGCGGTCTGGGCCGCGAAGCGGGACCCGCTCTTCGTAGAAGTCGGTCGCAGGCATCTGCGCCTTCCCGCCTTCCTCGCGGTGTGAGGGCGCGCCCATGATGAACCTTGCCGAATATCGCAACCGCAACGCCCGCCTCGCGGATTACCTGCCATGGGCGGCGCTGGTCGGGCCCGGGATCGTTCTGAACAAGGACGGCAGCTTTCAGCGGACGGCAAGCTTCCGCGGGCCGGACCTCGACTCCGCGGTCGCGGCCGAGCTGGTCGCGGTGGCGGGGCGTATCAACAACGCCTTTCGGCGTCTGGGCTCCGGCTGGGCGATCTTCGTTGAGGCGCAGCGGTCCGAGGCCGCGACCTATCCCGACAGCCGGTTTCCCGATCCGGCCTCGGCGCTTCTCGATGCCGAACGCAAGGCGGCCTTTGAAGAGGCGGGCACGCATTTCGTGTCAGGCTATTTCCTGACCTTCCTCTGGCTGCCGCCGGCGGAGGATGCCGCCCGTGCCGAGACTTGGCTTTATGAGGGCCGAGAGCAATCCGGGGTCAATCCCTGGGAACTGCTGCGGGGTTTCATCGACCGGACCGATCGCGTCCTGTCCCTGCTGGACGGCTTCATGCCTGAATGCCGCTGGCTCGATGATGCCGAGACGCTGACCTATTTGCATTCGACGGTATCTACCAACCGCCAGCGCCTGCGTGTGCCCGAGGTGCCAATGCATCTCGATGCGCTTCTTGCCGATCAGCCGCTGACCACCGGCCTCAAGCCCTGCCTCGGCGATCAGCATCTGCGCTTCCTGACGCTCACCGGTTTCCCAAGTGCGACCACGCCTGGGCTCCTCGATGAGATGAACCGGCTGGCCTTTCCCTATCGCTGGTCCACCCGTGCGATCCTTCTGGACAAGACGGATGCGGTGCGACTGTTGACCCGGATCCGCCGCCAGTGGTTCGCCAAGCGCAAGTCGGTGGCTGCGATCCTGAAGGAGGTGATGACCAACGAGCAATCCGCGTTGGTCGACACCGATGCGGCGAACAAGGCGCTTGATGCCGACATGGCCCTGCAGGAGCTCGGCGCCGATGTCGCCGGCATGGCCTATGTCACGGCCACGATCACGGTCTGGGACCGCGATCCGCGCGCCGCCGATGAAAAGCTCCGGCTGGTCGAGAAGATCGTGCAGGGCCGGGATTTCACGGCCATGCCCGAGACCGTCAATGCGGTCGATGCCTGGCTCGGTTCCCTGCCGGGGCATGCCTACGCCAATGTCCGCCAGCCCCCGATCTCAACCCTGAACCTCGCCCACATGATCCCGCTGTCGGCGGTATGGGCGGGGCCGGACCGGAACGACCACCTCGACGCGCCGCCCTTGCTGTTCGGCAAGACCGAAGGGTCGACCCCGTTCCGCCTGTCGCTACACATCGGCGATGTCGGCCATACCCTCGTGATTGGACCGACGGGTGCCGGGAAATCCGTGCTTCTGGCGGTGATCGCGCTCCAGTTCCGGCGCTATGCGCAGAGCCAGATCTTCGCCTTCGACTTCGGCGGATCGATTCGGGTCGCGGCGCTCGCCATGGGCGGCGACTGGCATGATCTGGGCGGCGCGCTGACGGATGGCGGCGAGGAGGCGGTCTATCTCCAGCCGCTGGCCCGGATCGACGACTCCGGCGAACGTGCCTGGGCTGCGGGCTGGATCTCGGCGATCCTCGCCCGCGAAGGCGTAACCATCACCCCCGAGGTGAAGGAGCATCTCTGGACGGCGCTGTCCTCGCTCGCCTCAGCCCCGATCGGCGAGCGCACGATCACTGGCCTTGCCGTTCTTCTGCAATCGACCGACCTGAAGCAGGCGCTTCGGCCCTATTGCCTCGGCGGCGCCTATGGGCGGCTGCTCGACGCCGAGATTGAGGAGCTGGGCGAGGCCTCCGTTCAGGCCTTCGAGATCGAAGGGCTGGTCGGGACCGGCGCGGCCCCAGCGGTGCTGTCCTATCTCTTCCACCGGATCGGGGATCGCCTCGATGGTCGGCCGACGCTGCTGATCATCGATGAAGGCTGGCTGGCGCTCGACGATGAGGGCTTTGCCGGCCAGCTCCGCGAATGGATGAAAACGCTGCGGAAGAAGAATGCCTCCGTCATCTTCGCCACCCAGTCGCTGAGCGACATCGACGGCAGCGCCATCGCACCCGCAATCATCGAGAGCTGTCCGACCCGGCTTCTCCTCCCGAACGAGCGGGCGATCGAGCCGCAGATCACAGCCATCTATCGTCGCTTCGGCCTGAATGACCGCCAGATCGAGATCCTGGCACGGGCGACGCCCAAGCGCGACTACTACTGCCAGTCCCGCCGCGGCAACCGACTGTTCGAGCTGGGACTGTCCGAGGTCGGCCTCGCGCTCTGCGCGGCCTCCTCGAAGTCCGATCAGGCCGCCGTCGACCGGCTTCTGGCCGAACATGGCCGGACAGGCTTTCTCGCCGCCTGGCTGCGCCACCGCGGCGCGGACTGGGCAGCTGACCTGATCCCCGATCTTCCCAATCTCATTCCCGGACCCGAGGCCAAGCTGCCGCAGGGCCCGGACCACCCCCCAGCAGAGGAGACCTGACCATGACCCGCACCCCCATCGGCCGTTTCGCCGGCGCCTCGATGCTCGCCCTCGCGCTTGCCGCGCCCGCGGCCCTGTCGCCGATCCTTGCCAGCCCGGCCCATGCCTTCTTCGGCTTCGGTCGCATCGTCTATGACCCGAGCAACTATGCCCAGAACGTGCTGACCGCCGCGCGCACGCTCGAGCAGATCAACAACCAGATCCAGCAGCTCCAGAACGAGGCGCAGATGTTGATCAACCAGGCCCGCAATCTCGCGAGCCTGCCCTATTCGGCGCTTCAGCAGCTGCAGCAGAATGTCGGGCGGACACAGCAGTTGCTGCAACAGGCCCAGAGCATCGCCTTCGACGTTGGCCAGATCGACCAGGCGTTTCAGGACCGCTACGGCAATGTCGCGCTGTCCGCGACCGACGCGCAGCTCGTCGCGGATGCGCGGGCCCGCTGGGAAACCACCGTCGGCAGTCTGCAGGACGCATTGCGCGTGCAGGCGGGCGTCGTTGGCAACATCGACACCAACCGCGCCGAAATGTCCGCGCTGGTCGGCCAGAGCCAGAACGCCACCGGTGCCCTGCAGGCGACGCAGGCGGGCAACCAGCTTCTGGCCCTGCAATCGCAACAGCTGTCGGACATGATCGCGCTTCTGTCGGCCAATGGCCGGGCCGAAGCGCTGATCGAGGCCGAGCGCGCCACCGCAGCCGAGCAGGGGCGGGTCCAGCGCGAGCGCTTCCTCACGCCGGGCGCGGGCTACCAGCCCGGCAATGCCCGGATGTTCAGCACCAACTGAAGCGCGGGGAAGGGGGCCTTTATGGAAGGCAAGGTGCTGGCCCGGATCGGTGCGGTGGTCTTCGTGGCCATCGCCATCACTGCAACGGTGATCGACATGACGCGGCAGGAAGAACCGCCGCGCCCATCGACGCTGCCAGCCCTTCAGCCCCCGACCGATCCACTGCGCGCCACGCTGCGCCGGTGCCAGCAACTCGGCGAGGCGGCCAGCAACGAGGCCGAATGCCTGGCGGCCTGGGCGCAGTCGCGGGACCGGTTCCTCGGCCGCCCGACGACGCCCGCCGCACCCCAAGGGAATGAGGGACAGTGAACCATGGGCGGCACGGGCGTCATCGACAACTTCCTCGGCATCTTCACCAGCTACATCGATAGCGGCTTCGGTCTCCTCGGGGGCGAGGTCGCCTTTATCGCCACCACCCTCATCGTGATCGATGTGACGCTGGCCGCCCTGTTCTGGACGTGGGGCGCGGACGACGACATCATCGCCCGCCTCGTCAAGAAGACGATCTTCGTCGGCATCTTCGCCTACCTGATCTCCAACTGGAACATGCTCGCGCGGATCGTGTTCGAGAGCTTCTCGGGCCTCGGCCTTCTCGCCTCCGGGACCGGGTTCTCTGCCGCCGATCTCCTGCGCCCGGGCCGCGTCGCCCAGACGGGCCTCGACGCCGGGCGGCCGCTGCTTGAAGCCATCTCGGACCTCATGGGCTTTGTCGCCTTCTTCGAGAACTTCATCCAGATCGCCTGCCTGATGTTCGCCTGGGTGCTGGTGCTTCTGGCCTTCTTCATTCTGGCCGTGCAGCTCTTCGTGACGCTGATCGAGTTCAAGCTGACGACCCTTGCGGGTTTCGTGCTGATCCCCTTCGGCCTCTTCGGCAAGACCGCCTTCATGGCCGAAAGGGTTCTCGGGAATGTCGTCTCGTCAGGCATCAAGGTGCTGGTGCTGGCCGTCATCATCGGCATCGGCTCCACGCTCTTCTCGCAATTCACCTCGGGGTTCGGAGGGGCCACGCCCACGATCGATGACGCCATGGCGATCGTGCTGGCGGCGCTGTCGCTTCTGGGGCTCGGCATCTTTGGCCCCGGCATCGCCTCCGGCCTCGTCTCCGGCGGGCCGCAACTTGGCGCGGGCGCGGCCGTCGGGACCGGCCTTGCCGCAGGCGGCGCGATGATCGCGGGCGGTGCCGCAGCAGGCCTGGCCGCACGCGGCGGCGGCGCGGCGCTTGCCGCGGGCGCCGCAACTGTTCGTGGCGGCGCGGCCGCCGCGGGAGGCGCTTCGACGGCCTATAGCCTTGCCTCCATGGGGCAATCCGGAGCGGGCCGTGTCGCCGCAGGTCTGGGCGGCGTTGCCCACGCGGCGGGTGCGGCCGCCGCCTCTCCGCTGAAACGCGCGACATCCCGGGCGGCAGACAGTATAGGCTCCAGCTTCGCCGCCGGCGCGCGGGGCGGGTTCGGCGCCACTGGTGGATCGTCCTCGATGGGAACGGTTGCCGGGACACCGGAAGCCGCCGCGCCTCCAGCTACCGCGGCCGGTGCTGTTCCCGCCTGGGCGCAGCGGATGCAGCGCAAGCAGGCCCTCAGCCAAGGCACCACGATGGCGGCCCATGCCATCCGTTCCGGTGACGGTCAGGGCGCCGGATCCACCATCAATCTTTCCGAGAGCAATCGCTGATGAACATCTTCAAGAGACCCAGCCCCCATTACGGGAAATCCCCGGAACCCGAGACGCCCTATCAGAAGGCCGCCCAGGTCTGGGACGAGCGGATCGGTTCCGCCCGCGTTCAGGCCCGGAACTGGCGATACATGGCCTTCGGCTGTCTGATCCTCGCAGGCGGCTTCGCCTCGGCGCTGGTCTGGCAATCCGCGCGCGGCACCGTCGTGCCCTGGGTGGTGCAGGTCGACAATCTGGGGCAGGCGCAGACCGTGGCCCCGGCGGCAGCCGACTTCAGGCCCACCGATCCCCAGATCACCTGGCATCTCGGCCGGTTCATCGAACAGGTGCGCGCCATTCCCGCCGATCCGATCATCGTGCGGCAGAACTGGCTTCGTGCCTATGACTGGACAACGGACCGCGGGGCTGCGGCCCTCAACGACTATGCCCGCGCCAATGACCCCTTCAGCCGCGTCGGCCGTCAGCAGGTCTCCGTCGAGGTCTCCAGCGTCATACGCGCCTCACCGGACAGCTTCCGCGTCGCCTGGATCGAACGGCATTTCGAGAACGGCCAACTGGCCACGACCGAGCGCTGGACGGCGATCCTGACCATCGTGGTCCAGACCCCGCGCACGGCCGAACGGCTGCGCGTCAATCCGCTGGGCATCTACGTCAATGCCATCAACTGGTCACGGGAGATGAGCCAATGACCGTTCCGACGATCCGCATGTCCTTGCCTCCGGCTCTGCGCACTCCCGCAGTCTTGGCTTTGCTGGCCGCAACCGTTCTTGCAGGCTGCGCATCCCGCCCGCACCCGCAGTTCAG
>JAFEEZ010000026.1 GCA_018240825.1 Pseudomonadota bacterium
GCAGGTCGGGCTTCGAACGCTCGCCGACTACTACGCCGAACATTCTACAGAGTTGAAGTCGCAAGGCTCGATGCGCTTTGCCCGCTATCCACCGCTTGATCTCGATACCGTCGTGCACCGCCTCTACGATCAAGTGATGCCGCGTTGGCGCGACGCCGCCGCGACGCCGCCGGTTGAGATTACGCCAGAACTAAACGCGCGCCTAATGGAGCAGATGAGGCCCATGCACGAGGCGATCGAGCGAGCGCGACGCGCACGCCCCTCCGCCGATGACTGACGTTGACTTTCCACGCTATGTCACACTTTCCGGCAGAAACGCGACGAACAGGGGTTGATCCCAAGCACCACTCTGTGTAGTGGCGCGCCTTCAGTTTTCGTATGAACCAGCAAGAGGTGGCCCCCGCAAGGGCTAGCTGCCCCGCTCTTTCGCATCGGTAGGAACCATGGACAGCAATATCCGCATTCGCCTGAAGGCGTTCGACCATCGCGTGCTCGATCAGGCGACCGGCGACATCGCCGACACCGCGCGCCGCACCGGCGCCCTGATCCGTGGTCCAATTCCGCTGCCGACGCGGATCGAAAAGTTCACCGTGAACCGCGGCCCGCACATCGACAAGAAGTCGCGCGAGCAGTTCGAGGTTCGCACCTACAAGCGCATGCTGGACATCGTTCAGCCGACCCCGCAGACGGTCGACGCGCTGATGAAGCTCGATCTCGCCGCTGGTGTTGACGTCGAGATCAAACTCGCCTAACGGCACCGCTCCCGCGATCGAATCTCCTCGTAAGAGGTGGGATCTCGCGGGACGCTGACAAATAGAGATACCGCTGACTGCTCGCAGTCAGGACAGCGTCTCCCGTCACGTTCAACCGGCTTCACGCCAGATGGACAACCAGCCCGGGACGGGGGCTCGCTTCGCATTTCCGGGCTGACACGCACCTTCGGAATGGTCCGGGGTGCCTCTGTGAGGAGCATGGATCATGCGCACCGGCGTGATCGCGAAGAAGTTGGGGATGACCCGCCTGTTTCAGGACGACGGCCGCCACGTGCCCGTCACCGTCCTGAGCCTGGAAGGCGCGCAGGTCGTTTCCCGTCGCGAACAGGATAAGGACGGCTACACCGCCGTCGCCCTCGGCGCTGGCAGCGCCAAGGCGAAGAACGTCGCCAAGCCGCAAAGGGCCGCCTTCGGCAAGGCCGAGGTCGAGCCCAAGGCGATCGTCCACGAATTCCGTGTCGATGCCGACGGCCTGCTCGACGTGGGCGCCGAGATTTCGGCCGACCATTACGTCGCCGGCCAGCTGGTCGACATTCAGGGCCGTACCCAGGGCAAGGGCTTCGCCGGCGCGATGAAGCGCTGGAACTTCGGCGGTCTGCGCGCGACGCACGGCGTTTCGGTCAGCCACCGTTCGCACGGTTCGACGGGTAACCGTCAGGATCCCGGCAAGGTCTTCAAGAACAAGAAGATGGCCGGCCACATGGGTGACAAGAACCGCACCCAGCAGAATCTCGAGATCGTCGGCACCGACGTCGAGCGCGGCCTGATCTTCGTCAAGGGCTCGGTTCCCGGCGCGAAGGGCGGCTGGCTGTTCGTCAAGGACGCCGTCAAGGTCCCGGCGCACAAGGATGCGCCCTATCCGGCCGGCCTGAAGGCCGCCGCCAACAACAACGCTGCGCCCGCTGAGACGCCCGCCGAGACGGTGGACGCTCCCGCGGCGACCGAAGGCCAGGAGGGCTGAACGTGAAGGTCAAGGTTTCCTCCTTCGACGCCAAGGCGAAAGCGGCGGACGTCGAGCTCAACGACGAGGTGTTCGGCCTCGATCCGCGCGCCGACATCCTGCACCGCGTCGTCACCTGGCAGCTGGAAAAGCGCCGTGCGACCGCACGCGGCACGCGCGAGCGCGCCGACGTCGCCCGCACCGGGAAGAAGTTCGGTCGCCAGAAGGGCGGCGGCACCGCCCGTCACGGCGATCGCCGCGCCCCGGTGTTCATCGGAGGTGGCAAGGCGCACGGTGCACGCGTTCGCGACTTCAACCCGTCGCTCAACAAGAAGATTCGCGCGCTGGGCCTGAAGATGGCGCTGTCGAGCCACGCCAAGGCGGGCACGCTGGTCGTCATGGACAGCCTGACGGTCGAGGGCAACAAGACGAAGACGCTCAAGGGCAACCTCGAGAAGCTCGGCTTTGGCAAGACGGCGCTGTTCATCGACGGCGATGCGGTCGAGACGAGCTTCGCGCTGGCCGCGGGCAACCTGGCGCACCTCAACATGCTCCCGGCCGCCGGCGCGAACGTCTACGACATCCTGAAGCATGATACGCTGGTGCTGACGCGCGCCGCGGTCGAAAAGCTGGAGGCGCGTTTCGCCCTCCCGGGAGGGACTAACTGATGGCTAAGAAGCCGAGCAAAGGCGGCGCGGTCGATATCCGTCATTATGACGTGATCGTCGCCCCGCACATCACCGAAAAGTCGACGCTCATGTCCGAGCAGAACGCGGTGGTGTTCAAGGTCGCGCGCGACGCGACCAAGCCCGAGATCAAGGCCGCGGTCGAGGCGCTGTTCAACGTCAGCGTGACCAACGTCAACACGATCGTCCAGAAGGGCAAGACCAAGAAGTGGAAGGGCGCGGACTATACGCGCTCCGACATGAAGAAGGCGATCGTCACGCTCAAGGACGGCCAGTCCATCGACGTGACGCAGGGAGCGAGCGCGTAATGGCACTCAAGCATTATAACCCGACGAGCCCGGCGCGCCGTGGCTTGATCCTGATCGACCGGTCGGGCTTGTACAAGGGCCGCCCCGTCAAGGCGCTGACCGAAGGCAAGCAGAAGACCGGCGGCCGCAACAACAAGGGCCATGTGACCAGCCGCGGCATCGCGGGCGGCCACAAGCAGAAGTATCGCGTCATCGACTTCAAGCGCCGCCTGTGGGACGTCGACGGCACGGTCGAGCGGATCGAATATGACCCGAACCGCACCGCCTTCATCGCGCTCGTGAATTACGGCGCGGGCGAGGACGGCAAGGACCGTCTGGCTTATATCATCGCACCGCAGCGCCTCGGCGTCGGCGACAAGGTTGTCGCGGGCAAGAAGACCGACGTGAAGCCGGGCAACGCGATGGAGCTGGGTCAGATGACGGTCGGCACGATCGTCCACAATGTCGAGATGAAGCCGGGCAAGGGCGGTCAGATCGCGCGTTCGGCGGGGACCTATGTGCAGGTCGTCGGCCGTGACCGCGGGATGGTGATCGTTCGCCTGAACTCGGGCGAGCAGCGTTACATCCACGCGAACTGCATGGCGACGGTCGGTGCGGTGTCGAACCCCGACAACCAGAACACCAACCTCGGCAAGGCCGGGCGCAACCGCTGGAAGGGCATCCGCCCGCTGACCCGCGGTGTCGCGAAGAACCCGGTCGACCACCCGCACGGCGGTGGTGAAGGCCGGACCTCGGGCGGTCGTCATCCGGTCACCCCGTGGGGCAAGCCGACCAAGGGTGCGCGCACCCGTCACAACAAGGCGACGGACAAGATGATCATCCGCAGCCGTCACGCGAGGAAGAAGTAATGGCTCGCTCTGTCTGGAAGGGCCCGTTCGTCGAACTGAGCCTGCTCAAGAAGGCGCAGACCGCGCAGGAAACCAACGCGCGCGCGCCCATCAAGACCTGGTCGCGCCGCTCGACGATCCTGCCCGACTTCGTCGGCCTGACGTTCAACGTCTATAACGGCCGCAAGTTCGTGCCGGTGTCGGTGAACGAAGACATGGTCGGCATGAAGCTCGGCGAGTTCGCGCCGACCCGGTATTTCCCGGGCCACGCCGCCGACAAGAAGGGCAAGCGCTGATGTCCAAGGCTAAATCCCCCCGCAAGGTCGGCGACAAGGAAGCGCTGGCCGTTGCGACGCAGATCCGCGGTTCGGCGCAGAAGCTGAACCTGGTCGCCGGGCTGATCCGCGGCCGCAAGGCCGGCGACGCGCTCAACATCCTGGCCTTTTCGAAAAAGGGCATGGCGGTCGACGCGCGCAAGGTTCTCGCGTCTGCAATCGCCAATGCGGAAAACAACCACAACCTCGACGTCGACGCGTTGGTCGTGTCGGAGGCGTCGGTCGGCAAGTCGATCACGATGAAGCGCTTCGCGACCCGCGGCCGTGGCAAGTCCACCCGCATCCTGAAGCCGTTCTCGCGTCTTCGCATCGTCGTTCGCGAGCAGGAAGAAGCATAATGGGTCACAAGAGCAATCCGATTGGGCTCCGCCTGCAGATCAACCGCACCTGGGACAGCCGCTGGTTCGCGGAAGGTCAGGATTACGGCAAGCTGCTGCTCGAGGATCTGAAGATCCGCAAGTACATCCTCGAGACGCTGCCGCAGGCCGCGATCTCGAAGGTCGTGATCGAGCGTCCGGCCAAGCTGTGCCGCGTCTCGATCTATGCCGCGCGCCCCGGCGTGATCATCGGTAAGAAGGGCACCGACATCGAAAAGCTGCGCAAGAAGCTCGGCACGATGACCGGGTCCGACGTGTCGCTGAACATCGTCGAAATCCGCAAGCCGGAGATCGACGCGAAGCTCGTGGCGCAGGGCATTGCCGACCAGCTCGAGCGCCGCATCGCGTTCCGCCGCGCCATGAAGCGCGCGGTGCAGTCGGCGATGCGCCTCGGCGCCGACGGCATCAAGGTGATGTGCGGCGGCCGGCTCGGCGGCGCGGAAATCGCGCGCACCGAAAGCTATCGTGAGGGCCGCGTGCCGCTGCACACGCTGCGCGCCAACCTCGATTACGCCGAAGCGCAGGCGCACACCGCTTACGGTGTCTGCGGCGTCAAGGTGTGGGTGTTCAAGGGCGAGATCCTCGGTCACGACCCGATGGCGCAGGACCGGTTGATGATGGAGGCTCAAACCTCCGGCGTCCGCCCCGCCCGCGACGACCGCCGCTAAGGAATCAGGAAATGCTCCAACCGAAACGCACCAAGTTCCGCAAGGCGTTCAAGGGCCGCATTCATGGCGACGCCAAGGGCAGCGCGACCCTCAACTTCGGCTCGTACGGGCTGAAGGCGATGGAGCCGGACCGGATCACCGCGCGCCAGATCGAGGCGGCCCGCCGCGCGATCACGCGCCACATCAAGCGTCAGGGGCGCTTGTGGATCCGCGTGTTCCCGGACGTGCCGGTGTCGGGCAAGCCCGCCGAAGTCCGCATGGGCTCGGGCAAGGGCTCGCCGGAATATTGGGCGGCGCGCGTCAAGCCCGGCCGCATCCTGTTCGAGCTGGACGGCGTGCCCGGCCCGCTCGCGGCGGAAGCGTTCAGCCGTGCGGCGATGAAGCTGCCGATCAAGGTCAAGGTCGTGGCGCGTCTGGGTGACACGTCGCACCTCGGAGGCGAGTGAGATGGCCAAGAAAGAAACCAAGTCGACCAAGCTCGACGTCGCCGGCAAGAGCGACGATCAGCTGAACGAGACGTTGGGCGAACTGAAGCGCGAGGCGTTCAAC
>JAFEEZ010000270.1 GCA_018240825.1 Pseudomonadota bacterium
AATACGGATTCTGCCAGACCGCCGGCAAGGTCGGCCGCGCCGCGGTCTTCGCGCCGCGCGGGACGCTGGGCGACGTCGCCGTCAATTACATGCGCGAGATGCGCAACAGTCTGGTCCCCTACGGCGAACAGCAATTCCCGCGCGCCTTCTACGCGCGCACCTACCTGTTCCTGCCCGATTTCCAGCCCGATTGCTGGAAGAAGGGCAGATACAATGTGAGCTATTGCGGCAAGAGCAAGAAGAAGCGCTAGCGCAAGCCCAGGCGCTTATGCGTCTGAAGCGTGAGGCGCCAGCGGGGGCGGTCCATCACCACGGCGACCGCCGCCGCCTCGCTCGCGGCGTTGCCCGCGGCGTCGCCGGTGTCGAGCGGCTGGATCAGCAAGTGCGCGAAGTCCCAGCTTTCGAGCATGTCGAGGTCGCTGCCCGGTTGCGGCCAGACCAGTTTGAGTTCGTCGCCCTGGCGCTGGACGACCTCGCTCTCCGCTTTGGGGCTGATGCAGATCCAGTCGATCCCGGAATGCGCGGGCAACGTCCCGTTGCTTTCCACCGCGATCCTGAACCCCTCGGCATGCAGCGCATCGACCAGCGCATCGTCGATCTGGAGCATCGGCTCACCGCCGGTCAGCACGCAGAAGCGCTCGGCGCGATCGGGTCCCCACAAGTCCGCCGCCGCCGCCGCAAGCCTCGCGGCATCGGCGAAGCGGCCCCCGCCCCCGCCGTCCGTCCCGACGAAATCGGTGTCGCAGAATTTGCAGACCGCCGCCGCGCGATCGGCCTCGCGCCCCGACCACAAGTTGCACCCTGCGAAGCGCACGAACACCGCGCGGCGCCCGGCGTTCACGCCCTCTCCCTGAAGCGTGAGAAACATTTCCTTGACGGCGTAGCCCATCAGACGGCCGCGTAGTGCGTCGGGTCCATGATTCCCGCCTCTTCGAATCCCTTGGCGCGCAACCGGCAGCTGTCGCACAACCCGCAATGCAGGTCGCCCGGCGCTGGATCATAGCACGACCAGCTCAATCCGAGATCGAGCCCGAGCCGCGCGCCTTCGCGGACGATATCGGCCTTGGTCATGTACTGGAGCGGAGCGTGGACGCGGAACCGCTCGCCTTCGACCCCGGCCTTGGTGGCCAGCGCCGCCATGTCCTCGAACGCCGCGATGAATTCGGGCCGGCAATCCGGGTAGCCCGAATAGTCGAGGGCGTTGACCCCGATCACCAGATCGCGCGCCTCCGCGGCCTCCGCCCAGCCGAGGCACAGGCTGAGAAAGATCGTGTTGCGCGCGGGAACGTAGGTGACGGGAATATCGTCGCCGACGCCCTGCTTGGGAACGTCGATATCGTCGGTCAGCGCCGATCCGCCGAACGCGCGCAGGTCGAGCGGCAGGACCACGTGGCGTTCGGCGCCGAGCAAGTGCGCGATTCGGCGCGCCGCGGCGAGTTCGATCTGGTGGCGCTGGTTATAGTCGATCGACAGCGCGAGCAGCCGGTAGCCGTCCGCGCGCATCGATGCGGCGGCGACCATCGAATCGAGTCCCCCCGAAATCAGGGCGACCGCCAGGGGTGATAGTGACATGATGGGACGGAGCTAGGGCGTTCGCCGTTGCGCCGCAACCCGTCCAAACAACGGGCCACCTTTTTGCAAAGGCGGCCCAGTTTGGACGCTTCCAAGCGTCAACTAGGGAGAAAAGCGTGCTCTACTGCACGCGGCCCTTATGCGCCTCGAACCCTAAACGACGGCTTAACGGGGTGGCGGCGGCGCGCATGGGCCGGCGAACTGGCCCTCGTAACTGGTGTCGAACGGTCGCCCGTCGGGCGCGATGCCTTGCGTATCGAGCCGGATCTGGCCGGGCTGTGCGACGGTGATCGTGGTCTTGCCATAACCGCGCGGCCCGCAATTATACTGGATCGTGACCTGGCTGGCGGCGTCGACGATCGCGAAGCGCGCGCATGCCGGGCCGGGATGGTTGAACTGGATCAGCCGGAACGGATCGGCCGCGCACACCGCGCGCACGTTGTTCGCACCGATTTCCTTGAACTGCCAGGTCCCGCGCTGAAGTCCCGCGAGCGCGGCGAATTGCCCGCCGGCGATCGCCGCGCCGCCGAACAGCCCGGCGGCAAGCGCCGCCGCCGCGAATCGTTTCATCCCTGTCATGACTGCCGTTTCGCACGACATTGTGGCATGCTCGCGGCGGTCAGCTTGCCGTCGCGGGTACCGGAAACGACCTGGCGCAGAACGCGCAGCCGACCTGGATCATCCCGTCGGCATCAGCCATTTCGGCGCGGTCCGCATCGGTGAATTTGGCCAGCACGCTGGCGATATAGCCAGCGTCGCACCGGCATCCTTTGGCAAGGTGCTGGCGCGCGAGAACGCGGACTTCGTCCTCTTCGTTGAACAGCCGCCATATCAGCGTTTCGAGCGGCACGTCACGGTCGGCGAGTTCGTCCGCCCCCATCGTCCGGCCGAGGATCGAGACATGCTCCCATTCGGGATGGTCGAGCCGCGTGTGCAGCCGCTCTCGCCCGTCCTCGCCCTCCGGCAAATGCTGGAGGAACAGCCCGCCGGCGACGTGTCGCCCGTCGGCATCACGCTTCACGCCGAAATTGATCAATGTCGGTATTTGCTCCGACTGGACGAAATAGCTCTCCGCCGCCTCCGCCAGCGTCTCGCCGTCGAGCGGGACGATGCCCTGATAGCGCTCGTTGGTCTGCGCGAGGTCGAACGTGATCGCGAGATACCCTTCGCCGAACAGCGCGAACAGGCTCGGCTCGGCGGGCGCTTCGGCGAGCTTGTCGGCGTCGTACTGGACATAGCCGCGCAACTCGCCGCCGCGATAATCGCAGACCAGCAGCGTCACGACGCCCGCCTGCGTCTGCGCCTGGAGCGTCAGCTGTCCCGACGGGTCCTTGAGCGTCGATCCGATCAGCGCGGTCAGCGTCAGCGCCTCCGCCAGCAGAGCCTCGATCGCCGGCGGATAGGCGTGCGCCTCGAGAATCTCGTCAAGCACCGGTCCAAGGCGCACCAGCCGCCCGCGCGCATTGCGCGCCGGCAGGGTGAAGCCGAGCGCTTCGTCGATGTCGGTGCGGTCGGTCACGTCATTCTCCGCCGTTCGTGTCGAGCGAAGTCGAGACACGCTGGCCGGCGAGCGCTTCTCGACTTCGCTCGAAGCGAATGGTCCAGGGGTTTCGGCCGTATGTGGGCGATGCGACGCGCCGATCAACCGATCTGACCGAAGCACCAGCGCAGAATCGCCTTTTGCGCGTGCAGCCGGTTCTCCGCCTCCGGCCAGATCAGCGACTGCGGCCCGTCGATCACCTCAGCGGTCACTTCCTCGCCGCGATGCGCAGGCAGGCAGTGAAGAAATTTCACGTCCGGTTTCGCGTTCGCCATCAGCTCGCGCGTGACCTGAAACGGCATCATCGCCGCCAGCTTGGTGTCGGCATGATCCTGACCCATCGAAATCCAGGTATCGGTGACGACGATATCGGCGTCTTCGACCGCTTCCTTCGCGGCACCGACCACCCGCGCGCGGCCCTTCCCGAGCGCGACGTCCTCGTCCGGCGGCATGAAGCCTTGCGGGCACGCGGCGATCAGGTCGAACTGCATCAGCCCCGCGGCCTCCATGAACGACGCCAGCACGTTGTTGCCGTCGCCAAGCCACGCGACCTTGAGGCCGGGCAGCGACCGCCCGCTCTCGACGATCGTCTGCAAGTCGGCGACGATCTGGCACGGATGCGAATAGTCGGTCAGGCCGTTGATGACGGGGACCGAAGCGTATTCGGCCATCTCGACGACCTTGGCATGGTCGTCGGTGCGGATCATGATCGCATCGACGAACCCGGACAGGACGCGCGCGGTGTCGGCGACGCTCTCGCCGCGGCCGAGCTGCATCTGGCCCGCGTCCATCACGATCGACTGCCCGCCAAGCTGGCGGATCGCCATGTCGAAGCTCACCCGGGTACGGGTCGAGTTCTTTTCGAAGATCATCGCCAGCACGCGGCCGGCGAGCGGCGCGTCGGCGTCGACCTTGCCCTTCGGCCACCCGGCGCGCGCCGCCTTGCGGTCGATCGCGTCGGCCAGCATCGCGGCGATGCCGTCCGGCCCGGCGTCGGCGAGGTTGAGGAAGTGGCGGGTCATTCCCTCTCCCACAAAGGAGGAGGGAGAATCCTGCCCTCAATCATCGCTCGGCCCGGCGAAACTCCGCGCGCCTTCGCTCAGCCGCTCGATGCACTCGGCAATATGCTCTTCCTCGATGACCAGCGGCGGCAGCACGCGGAACACGTTCTCGCCCGCGGCGACCGTCAGCAGTCCGTGATTGTCGCGCAAATGCGCCACGAAATCGCGGCTCACCGCCGGTTCCTTCATCTTGATCCCGAGCATCAGTCCCTTGCCCCGAATCTCATCGAACAGGTGGTCGTGGTTGGGGATGAGCTGCTCGAACGCCGCGCGCAGCCGATCGCCCATCTTCCGGACATGATCGAGGAACCCCGGCTCCTGCATCACGTCGAGCACCGCTTCGCCCGCCGCCATCGCCAGCGGGTTGCCGCCATAGGTCGACCCGTGCGTCCCGATCACCATCCCCTTGGCCGCTTCCTCGGTCGCGAGGCACGCGCCGAGCGGGAAGCCGCCGCCGATGCCTTTCGCCACGGTCATGATGTCGGGGGTGATGCCGTAATGCTCGTACGCCCACATCTTGCCGGTGCGGCCGTACCCGCACTGGATTTCGTCGAGGATGAGCAGAAGGCCGTGCTCGTCGCACGCCTTGCGCAGGCCCTGGATGAATTCGGGCGTGCCCGCGGTCATCCCGCCCTCGCCCTGCACCGTCTCGACCATGAACCCGGCGGTCTCATCGTCGATCAGCGCGAGCGCGCCCTCCAGGTCGTTGAACTTCGCATAATCGAACCCGGGCAGCAGTGGTTCGAACCCGTCGCGCATCTTGGGCTGATCGGTCGCCGAGATGGCGCCGAGCGAGCGGCCGTGGAACGCATTCTTGAAGGTGATGAGCTTGTAGCGCTCGGGGTTGCCGTTGACGTCGTGATAGCGCCGCGCGGTCTTGATCGCGCACTCGATCGCCTCGACGCCCGAATTGGTGAAGAACACCGTGTCGGCGAAGCTCATGTCGACGATACGCTGCGCCAGGCTCTCGCCCTGCGGACTGCCGTAGAGATTCGACACATGCATCAGCGTCGCAGCCTGGTCGGCGATCGCCTTGACCAATTTGGGATGTCCATGGCCCAGTGCATTGACTGCGATGCCCGCCGCAAAATCGAGATAGCGCTCGCCGCGTTCGCCGATCAGGTAGCAGCCCTCGCCTCGCACCGGCCGCACCCCGCACCGCGGATAAACGGGCATGAGCGGGGTGATGGTCACGGCGGAGGCTCCTTCAAAACGCAAAAGGCGGCCCCGGAAATGGGACCGCCCGGCGCGCGCATTTACTTGTTACGGCGGCGAAGCGTCAACACCGCGAAACGGCGGGCGTCCCCGCCCGCCGTCCCGTCATCGCTTACCGATAGCGATAATCGTCGTCGCGGTCGCGCCCCCACCGGCCGTCGCCGTCCCGCCGCGCCTCGCGCAATTCGCGCAGCACCTCGAACGTCTTGCGCTGCAACCGTTCGCGGGCGCGCCAGTCGTTGCCGTAGCGCGTGCGCTGTTCGAGCCGGAACAGGTCACGGACACCGTCGCGCAAGTCGCGCGCCTCGCCGCGCGAAACCTCGCCGCGCTGGATCGCGCGCTCGACCATCTCGCGCACCTGCCACGGGCCGGGCGCCGCATAGCGGCTGTCGCCATAGCCGTAGCCCGGCTGGCCGTAGCCGCCATTGCCCCAGGACTGCGCCAGCGACGGCGCGGCCGACAGCGCAGCCCCGAGCGCGGCGATCGAAACGAGAACCTTACGCATAACAACCTCCATCCACCGACCGTCGGTGTCGGAGTCGTTCTACAAGACGCGATATGGGGATAGCCTGAACGTATCCGTTAGCGGCCGTTCAGCTCTTGATCTTCCACCCCTTGTTGAGCAGCCAGTAGCAGGAGAGCGCAAGCACCACGTCGAGCGCCAGCACCACGATGCTGCCCACCGCGATCGGCGAATCGGCGCCGCCGAGGAAGCCGTAGCGGAACCCCGAGATGATGTAGAAAAACGGGTTGAAGTGGCTGATCGTGCGGAACGCCGGCGCCAGATTGGTCACCGAATAGAAGGTGCCCGACAGCAGCCCCAGCGGCACGATCACGAAATTGCTTACCGCCGCCGCGTGATCGAACTTTTCCGCCCAGACCGACGTCAGCACGCCGAGCAGCGACAGGAACATCGCGCCGAGGAACCCGAACCACGCCACCGCCCACAGATGCTGCGGCCATACCCCGAGCCCGTAAAGCGCCATCGCGGCCCACACGATGAACCCGACGATGAACGCGCGAGTCATCGCGCCGCCGATCAGCGCGGTCAGCAGCTCCATCGTCGACAAGGGCGGCATCAGATAGTCGACGATCGTCCCCTGGATCTTGCCGACCAGCAGCGAGAAGCTCGAATTGGCGAAGGCCGGTCCCATCATGCCCTGGCTGATGATCAGCCCCGGCGCGATGAAATCGCCGAACGGCACG
>JAFEEZ010000271.1 GCA_018240825.1 Pseudomonadota bacterium
CATGCTCGCGCGTTCGGCGGTGGCGAGCATCGCGCGCGCGGTGTCGCCCTTGAGCTCATAGACAGTGCCGAGCTGATACCACGCGAACGGATTGTCGTCGTCCTTGTTGACCGCGATCCGCAGCACGCGTTCGGCCTCGGCGTAGTTCGCCTTGTCCTCGGTCGCGATCAGCGCATGGCCGTAGGTCGTGACGATCAGCGGGTCGTAGCGGGTCAGTTCGCTCGCTTCTTTGAGCGGTGCGATCGCATCCTTCGGCCGCCCCGCCTCGAGCAAGATCTGTCCGCGGATTTCGAGGAAATAAGGGTCATGCGGGCGCGCGGCGACCAGCGCGAGCGTCTCGGCATCGGCTTTGTCGGGATAGCCCGCTTTGTGCCACGCATAGGCGCGGGCATAGCGCGCGTAGATCGAGTTATCGCCCTCGGGGTAATCGTTGAGCGTGCGCGCATAGGGCGCGACATACCCCTCCAGCTTGGCCTTCACGCGTTTGAAGCGTTCCTCGATCGCCGGGTCCGGCGGTGTGTTCCACGCCGGCGAAGCCTTGAGGTCGGCGGTCAATGTCGCGACGCGCTCGTTCGACAGCGGGTGGGTCTGGGCATAAGGGTCGATGTTGGCGAGCCCGTAGCTATATTCCTCGTTTGCGAGTTTCTTGAAGAATTGCAGCATGCCCTTGCCGCTGATCCCCGCTTCGCGCAGGAACTTGGCGCCGGTCGCGTCCGCGGTCGCTTCCTGAACGCGGGTGAAGGCGAGCACCTTGCCGAGCGCGGCCTGCTGGCCCGCGGCGAAGATGCCCGCACCCGCTTCGCCCGCCCCCGCGGCTGCGGCGGCGATGCCGAGCACCATGCTGAGCAACGAAATGCCCAGCGCCGGTTTGTAACCGGCGTCGGCGAGTACGACATGACCATCGGCGATGTGGCCGAGTTCGTGCGCGATCACGCCCTGGACCTGGTTGGCGTTGTCGGCCGCCTGGATCAGCCCCGAATGAATGTAGACGGTTTGCCCGCCCACCACGAAGGCGTTGATTGAATCGTCGTTGACCAGCACCACCTGGACGTTGTTGGGGGACAGACCGGCGGCGACGATCATCTGCCGCGACATGTCCCTGAACAAAGCCTCGGTCTCGGCGTCGCGCAGGATCGACTGGGCGCGGGCCGGCTGCACCGAGACCAGGATCATGGCGGCGAGAATCGCGAGGTAACGCTTCATGTTCCGGTTATTCGCCCTTCTTGTCCCGCGATCAACGTGACCGTCGCCCTGCGCCTCGGCGAGTGAACCCGCCATGAAGCGCAGGACGCGTCGTCGTTACGCGCCGAACGTGCGCTGCCACCACCCGCGGCGCGGCTCGCCGGTCTCGTCGGCCCCGGCCGCAGCGTCAGCAGGAGCCGCGCCATCGGCATCGAGTGCAGGAGCAACCTCGTCGGCGTCGTTCGCCGCCGCAGGGGCGGGTTCGGCCTTCTTGCGCGTGCGCTTCGGCTTGGACGCCGGTTCCTCGGCGACCACGGTTTCAATGGGCGCCGCGTCCTCAACCGCGGACGCGGCCTTCTTGCGCGAGCGTTTGGGTTTAGCCGGCGCTTCGGGCTCTGGCGCCGCTTCAGCGACCGGGGCGTCCGCCTCCCCTGCGGCGCGTGCGCGGGGACGACGGCGCGAGCGTTTCGGCGCGGGCTCGGTTTCCTCCGCATCGGGTTCGACCGCGACGGGTACGTCGGGGTTGGCGTGCGTGACGATCACTTCGCCGGCGTCAGCGGCATCGGCTTCTTCGGCAGTTGGCGCGGCATCGCCATCGCCCTCGCCACGGCGGCCGCGACGGCCACGGCGGCGGCCACGACTGCGGCGCGGTTCGCCTTCTTCCTCCGCGGTCAGGCCGTCGGGAGAACCCTCACCCTCTTCATCGCCGGCGACGGTTTCGGGCTGCTGGGTGACGATTTCGCCTCCTTCCTCACCCTCGGGCCGGCCACGGCCCCGACGGCCGCGGCGCCGGCGACGGCGCTTGCGACCGCCTTCGCCGTCATCGTCGGCGCGTTCGCGACGCTGCTGACGATCCTCGTCATCCGAGTCGTCCTCGACCTCATCGATCTCTTCCTCGATGTAATCGTCTTCCTCGTCCTCGACGGCCGCCTCGAACCTGGGCTGATAAGCGGGCGGCGGGCCGCTCGCCTCGACCGACATACGTGCGCCCTCGGTCTCGCCGTCGGGCAGGATCACGACCTGGACGCCGTAGCGATCCTCGATTTCGGCGATGTCGGCGCGCTTCTTGTTGAGCACGTAGATCGCGGCTTCCTGGCTGGCGCGCAGCGTCAGGATCGAGCCCCGCCCGCGCGCGGCCTCGTCCTCGATCAGGCGCAGCGCCGACAGGCCCGCGGACGACGCCGTGCGGACGAGCCCAGTGCCCTCGCAATGCGGGCACTGGCGGGTCGAGGCTTCGAGCACGCCGGTGCGCAGCCGCTGGCGACTCATCTCCATCAGGCCGAAGCCCGAAATGCGGCCGACCTGGATGCGGGCGCGATCGTTCTTCAGCGCCTCCTTCATCGCCTTCTCGACTTTGCGGACATTGGAATTGTTGTCCATGTCGATGAAATCGATGACGATGAGGCCCGCCATATCGCGCAGGCGGAGCTGGCGGGCGATTTCGTGCGCGGCCTCAAGGTTGGTCGCGGTCGCGGTCTGCTCGATATTGTGCTCGCGCGTCGAACGGCCGGAGTTGATGTCTATCGAGACCAAAGCCTCGGTCGGGTTGATGACCAGATAGCCGCCCGACTTCAACTGGACGACGGGGTTGTACATCGCCGACAACTGGTCCTCGACGCCGGCGCGCTGAAATAGCGGCACGGGGTCGCTGTAATGCTTCACGCGGCGCGCGTGGCTCGGCATCAGGAGCTTCATGAACTCCTTGGCCTGGCGATAGCCCTCGTCGCCCTCGACGATCACCTCGTCGATGTCCTTGTTGTAGATGTCGCGGATCGCGCGCTTCAACAGGTCGCTGTCGCCATAGACGAGCGCTGGCGCCGCCGAGGCGAGGGTGGTTTCGCGAATGCCGTCCCACAGCCGCGCGAGATAGTCGAAGTCGCGCTTGATCTCGACCTTGGTGCGCTGAAGGCCGGCGGTTCGAACGATGCAGCCCATCGACGGCGGCAGCTTGAGGTCGGCCATGATCGACTTGAGGCGCTTGCGGTCGCCCGCATTGCTGATCTTGCGCGAAATCCCGCCACCGTGCGACGTATTGGGCATCAGCACGCAATAGCGGCCGGCGAGCGACAGGTACGTGGTCAGCGCCGCGCCCTTGTTGCCGCGCTCTTCCTTGACGACCTGGACCAGCAGCACCTGACGGCGCTTGATCACGTCCTGAATCTTGTAGCGGCGGCGCAGGTTCATGCGGCGCTGGCGCAGCGCCTCGACCTGATCGTCCGACCCGCCAGCGCGACGGTTGTCGCGGCCGACGCTTTCCTGCTCGGCGGCGACGTCCTCGTCGGGCGCGCCGTCGTCGTCGAGCCGCTCCAGCTCTTCCTCGGTCGGTTCCTGATTTTCGTCGCCGTCGTCATGCTCGTCTTCCCGAGCATCGAGCTCGGCGCGCAGCGCAGCTTCTTCCGCAGCATGCTCCGCTTCCTCGCGGAGCAGCGCGTCGCGATCCTCCTTGGGAATCTGGTAGTAGTCGGGATGGATTTCCGAAAAAGCGAGGAAGCCATGGCGATTGCCGCCGTAATCGATGAACGCCGCTTGCAGCGACGGTTCGACCCGCGTGACCTTGGCTAGATAGATGTTCCCCTTGAGCTGCTTGCGCTCGGCGCTCTCGAAATCAAACTCCTCGATGCGGTTTCCCTTGACGACCGCCACCCGGGGTTCCTCCGGGTGGCGTGCGGCGATCAGCATACG
>JAFEEZ010000272.1 GCA_018240825.1 Pseudomonadota bacterium
ATCGATGATCACCGGCGCCGCGCGCATCAGCACCTTGAGGTCGAGCACCTCGCCCTTGATCGCCGCCGCGACGATATCGCGCGCCTGCACGACCCCGACGACGGCGTCGACCGACCCTTCGGCAACGGGCAGGCGGGTGTGGGGCGATTCGACCAGTTTGGCCCGGATACCCGCGGCGTCCAGCCCGATGTCGAGCCATTCGACCTCCGTTCGCGGCGTCATGACTTCGCGCACCGGGCGATCGGCCAGTCGCACCACCCCCGAAATGATCGATCGCTCATGCTCTTCGATCACGCCCGACTTGCTCGCCTCGGCGACGATCAGGTGGAGTTCCTCGGCGGTAACCTGGTCCTCGCTCTCGCGCCGCATGCCGAGCAGCCAGAAGATCGCCTTGCTGGTCGAATCGAGCAGCCACACGATCGGCGCCGCGGCCTTCGACAGCCAGGTCATCGGCGTGGCGACGATCGCCGCGATCGGCTCGGGCGAGCGCAACGCGATCTGCTTGGGCACCAGCTCACCGACGATCAGCGAGACGAAGGTCGTGACGCCGATCACCAGCACGAAACCCGCCGTCTGCGCGGTCTGGTGACTCAGCCCCAGCGGCTCGAGCCGCGCCGCGGTCGGACCGCCCAGCGCTTCGCCCGAATAGGCGCCCGAAAGGATCGCGATCAGCGTGATGCCGACCTGCACTGTCGACAGAAACTTGCCCGGATCCGCCGACAGCGCCAGCGCCGCGCGCGCCCCCCGGCTGCCGGTTCGCGCCATCGCCTCCAGCCGCGCCTTGCGCGACGACGCGATCGCCAGTTCGCTCATTGCGAACACGCCGTTCACCGCGACGAGCACGAGGATGATGACGACGTCGATCCAGGGATAGGGTGCCATGATGGTGGCCCAGCCTATACGGGTGTGGAGCAGCGGCGCAACTATCCGTGCTGTGCTCCCGCGAAGGCGGGAATGCGCCGTTTAACGGCGGCTCGCGAAAAACTCCCGGAGCAGCCTGGCCGCCTCGCTTTCGCCGATCCCGCCATACACTTCCGGGCGATGATGGACGGTCGGTCGCGCGAACAGCATCGGACCGTGTTCGACCGCACCCCCTTTCGGGTCGCTCGCGCCGTAATAGAGCCGCGCGATGCGGGCGTGCGCGATCGCGCCGGCGCACATCGCGCAAGGTTCGAGCGTCACCCACAGGTCGCAATCGCTCAGCCGGTCGTCGCCGATTGCTGCAGCCGCGCAGCGAATCGCGAGCATCTCCGCATGCGCGGTCGGGTCATGCATCCCGCGCGGCGCGTTGGCGGCGGTCGCGATGATTTGCCCATCGAACACCACCACCGCGCCGACCGGGACTTCCCCGTCGGCCGCGGCGGCGGCGGCCGCGTGGAGCGCGGCGCGCATCGGGGCTGGCAGCGAAAACCCGCTTATTGCGCCGCCGCCGTGTTGGCCGGGGCGGGCTGGCCGGGCTTGTTGATGCTGACCTTGGGCACTTCGATCGTCTTGTTCTCGGTGCCGACCGTCACCGTCGCCATGTTGGCAGTAACGGAGGGCGCCGAACCGCCCTCGATCTTGACCGTCGGCAAGCTGCCCGGCGTGCCGCTGAGCCGCAGCATATTGGTCGCGAGCAGGACGATGACGACAATCGCCGCCAGGCCGACCAGAGCAAGCAAGAATCGCATGATATATGTCCCTGTTCAATCGAATCGCTGTCGTAATAAACCATCGTCGCCGCGCACGGTTGCACGGTAAAGAGCGAATCTGTTGACCTTCGCGGCGCATGCCGCTATCCGCGCCACCTTTCCGGGCAGCCGCCCGAAACTCAGGATTGATAGCATGTCGCGCATTTGCGAGCTGACCGGCAAGGGCCGGCAGGTGGGCAACAACGTTTCCCACGCCAACAACAAGACCAAGCGGACGTTTCTGCCCAATTTGCAGAACGTGACGCTGATGTCGGACGCGCTGGGCACGTCGGTGCGGTTGCGCGTCTCGACCCATGGCCTGCGTTCGGTCGAGCACAATGGCGGTCTCGACAACTGGCTGGTGAAGACGAGCGACGACGACCTGTCGCTGCGCGCCCGCCGCCTGAAGCGCGACATCAAGAAGAAGCTGAGCGCCGCCGCCGCGGCGTGAGCCGATACGGTTGCGACGCTCGAAGGCCCGCCCTTCCCGTTGGAAGGGCGGGCTTTTCGCGTCCGGACTACAGATCGACCCTGAACTTCAACAGCAGCGTACGTTGCAGGAACAACTGGTTGTCGTCGCTGACCATCCACAGGATCGTCGCGCTTCCTTCGCGCGTCACCGCCAGCCCCTCATAATTGTCGACCGTCAGCGGCGCGTCCAACCGCGCAATCTCGCGGCCCGCCAGAACCTGACCGGCTTTCACCCCGCGCGGATCGATCATCGTCAACACCGCGCTCCAGCGGAACGGCAAGGCGAACTTGCGGTTGAGCACCAGGACACGGCCGTCGGGCAGTTCGGCTGCATCGCTGGGATCGTAGCCGTCCGGCGGGCGGTAGGACGCGACCAGAACGCTGTCGGGGTGCGCAACCGGATCGCCCGGAAACAGCAGCAGATCGCGCACGGGCCGGTCCTGCCGGTCGGTCTCGGCGATGACGAGAAACCGTCCGTCGTGCAGCCGCACAAGCGATTCGGCGCCCCCATTCGACTCCCAGCGCGCCATCGCCGACGGCTTGGCGGACGCTGCCGGCGGCGTGAACCCCGGACCATAGCGCCAGATCGCATTGGCGCGCTCGAACCCGACCCATACCGCGCCGCTGGCGGGATCGACCGCCATCGATTCGCTGTCGCGCTCGCGCTTTTCCCAGCCGAGCCCCGGCCCCGCCGGCAGATCGCCGAATTGCGGCTCGCTCACGCGGAACGCCGTATCCATCCGGAACCGCACGATGTCGCCATAGTCGCTCAGCAAGGTGAAGCGGTCGTCCGCCACGCTGAGCGAGGAATATCCGCCGAACGCCGGATCGCGGCTCGTCAGCGTCACGCCGCCCAAAAACGCCAGCGCGCCGACCCGACGCCTGGCGGGGTCGCGAGTGTCGAGCGCTACGGGAACAGCGGCGATATCGGGGTTGCCGCCCAGGATCGGGCGGCGATCCTTCCTGCTGGCCGTCAGGTTGAGCAGGACGAATAACAAGACGAGAAATCGAAGCAGCCGCATCGCGGCCCCTCATAGCGGCGTCACACGCTTGCGCGACCCGGAACAGGCTTAACGGCGGATAACGGGCGCATTCAGCATCCACTCAAGGCGAATCGTCCATACCCGCTCCATCGACGGCGATCGCCCTCGTGTGTGTTTGAGAGACGGTAAGGAGACGACCCATGTTGAAGAAACTGAGCCTCGTCGGCGCCGCGCTCGCGATGACCGCCACCGCGGTTATTCCCGCCGCGCCCGCCATGGCGCAAAGCCGCTACGACCGCGGCTATTACGGTAACGGCTACAATAACGGCTATCGCAATTACGACCGCACCTATCGCGGTTACGACCAGAACTACCGCAGCTATCGCGCGCGCCAGAAGTGCAAGGACGGCGACGGCGGCACGATCGTCGGCGCGATCGCCGGCGGTCTGCTCGGCAACACCATCGCCGGTCGCGGAGACAAGACGCTCGGCACGATCATCGGCGGCCTTGGTGGCGCGCTCGCGGGACGTGCGATCGATCGCTCGGACCGGCCTGGATATTGCCGCTGACGGTCGCGGGCTCGGCCGCGCCGGTGGGCGCCAGCCCGGCGACCGTGACGGACGGCGGGCCGGGCCCAGCCCGGTCCCGGCCGACGGCGGCGGCTTTGCCGCCGCGAGATAACCTGAGTTTCTCCCGTGTCGCGTATCGGGAGAGATAGTCCCTCGCGTAGCGTTTGAGGGCGGAGGGCCGGTTCCGAAAGGAACCGGCCCTCTTGTTGTGCGGGGCGCAGCCGCCATCGGCGGCGATGCGCGCAGCAGCGACCCGCACGGCCGGCGGCGCGCCAGCCGATCCGGCCGACGGCCTTGCCGGCGGCGAATTTCAGCGAACAGCAGCTTGCGATCCAATAGCGGCCGCACGGCTAACTTGTTGGGCCAGATTGCCAATGGTCTTTCGGTTGCTATAGCTGCATAGGAAGCGGTGAACGGGGGCCTAAATGATTGTGGTAGTTGTAATTCTTTTGATCCTTTTGGCTATTATTGCCAGCGGGGTGATTAAGGCAAAGGCGCGAATGCACCATGCGGATGATGTTCGCGCGCAACGGGATGTGCTCAACGGCAGCAATGCCAAACCGTCATGGATCGACACTAAGAGGGAAGAAGAGTTCTTCAAGTTCACCGTCAAATTGGCTCAGGAAAAGGGTGTTCCTCGATCATTTGTAATGAAGGGCTTCATGTCA
>JAFEEZ010000273.1 GCA_018240825.1 Pseudomonadota bacterium
AAACCGTCCGCTGCTGCTTGCTCGCGGCGCCGAACACGAACGTCCTCGACACATCGGACTGATAGCCCTGCACGGTGCAGCCGCAATCCATCAGCACGATCTCTCCGTCGGCAACGCGATGCACCGCCTGCGTTCCGTGCGGATAGGCCGCGGCTTCGCCGATCAGGATCAGCGCGAATTCGGGGTCGCCGCCAAGCTTGACCGTCGCGGCGTTCATCAGCGCGCCGATGTCGCGTCCCGTCATGCCCTTTTCGACGCGCGGCCACGTCCAGCGATACGCGGCGATGGTGACGTCGGTCGCGAGCTGCATCAGCGCGAGTTCGGCCGGCGTCTTGATCATCCGGCACCCGCGCACCACGGCGTTGGCGCTGACGATCTTCGCGCCGGGCAATGCTCGCGCGAGCATATCGGGAATGAAAAAGCGCACCGTCTCCTCGATCCCGACCGGCCGCGCCGCCAGCCTGCGGTCGCGCAGGAACCCCGCGACCACCTTGAGCGGGTCCTCATCCTCCTGCCACACGCGCACCTCGGCCGGGATCGCCAGCGTCTCGCGCATGCGCGGTTCCTCGAAGAATGGCGAGACGATGCACGGCTCCCCCTCGACCGGGAGCACGGCGAGCATCGCGCGCTCGCTGCGGCCCCAGCGGATGCCGGTGAAATAGACCAGGCTGGATCCAGGCTCGATCAGCACCGCGCCGATCCCGTTCGCCTTCATCAACGCCTGCGCCCGCGCCAGCCGACGTGCCCGCTCCTCGGGGCCGATCGCGATCGCGCCACTGGTCATGTCCTTGAGCCCCGACAAATCGGGTTCGGCCGCGCGCGCCACCGCGGAAACAGCGAACGGTGCGATCGCCGCGGCGGTCAGGACAGCGCGGCGGGCGGGCGAAAAGCGGGGATCGGGCATATCCGAACGATACGGCGCTTGACCCGGCGGCGACAATCCCCTTCCCTGCCGGCACTTTCGGGGAGAACGATTTTGGCGAAGCGGCTGACGACCTACATTCTGATCGGGCTAGTGCTCGGGCTGGTCGCAGGATGGGCAATCAACGCAGCATTGGGGGGTGAGAACCCGACGCCCGATCAGGCCGCCACGCTGGCGACGATCGCCAAGTGGCTCGGACTCGTCACGACGGTGTTCCTCCACTTCATCAAGATGATCATCGCGCCGCTGGTTTTCGGGACGCTGGTCGTCGGTATCGCGCATATGGGGGATACGGGCGCATTGGGGCGTGTCGGCCTCAAGTCGCTCCTGTGGTTTATCACCGCAAGCCTGTTGTCGCTGACTTTGGGGCTGGTCCTCGTCCACATTCTCCAGCCCGGCGTCGGGCTCAACCTGCCGTTGCCGGCCGCCACCGCCGCGAGCGGGATCGACAAGAGCGCGTTCGACCCGATCAAGGTGATCGAGCACATCTTCCCGACCTCGATCGCCGATGCGATGGCGAAGAACGACATTCTCCAGATCGTCGTCTTTTCGGTGTTCTTTGGCGTCGCGATCACCGCGGTCGGCGAGCGCGCCGCGCCGTTGGTCAAGGCGGCGGAGGCGCTGACCAAAGTGATGCTGCAAGTCACCGATTATGTAATGCGGTTCGCGCCGTTCGCGGTATTTGCGGCGGTCGCGGCGACGTTGGTCGAGCGCGGCCCCGGCGTGATCGGCAAGCTCGGCTACTTCATGCTCAGCGTCTATATCGGGCTCGCGTTGCTGTGGCTCATGCTTGGCCTGCTCGCCTGGCTGTTCGTCGGCCGACGGTCGGTGTCGCTGTTCCGCTATATCCGCGAACCGGTGCTGGTCGCTTTTTCCGCGGCGTCGTCCGAAGCGGCGTTCCCGCGCACGCTGGAGGCGCTCGACCGGTTCGGCGTGCCCAACAGGATCTCCAGCTTCGTGCTGCCGCTCGGTTATTCGTTCAACCTCGACGGATCGATGATGTACATGACCTTCGCGTCGCTGTTCATCGCGCAGGCCTATGGCATCCACCTCGATCTGGGCACGCAGATAGCGATGCTGTTGACGTTGATGATCACGTCGAAGGGGATTGCCGGCGTGCCGCGCGCCAGCCTGGTGGTGATCGCGGCGACGCTCGGCCAGTTCAGGCTGCCCGAGGCGGGACTGTTGCTGGTGCTTGCGGTCGATCACTTCCTCGACATGGGCCGATCGGCGACCAATGTCGTCGGCAACGCGGTCGCCGCGAGCGTGGTGGCGCGCTGGGAGGGGCAACTCGATCCGATCGAGCCCGCCGAGATCGAGCCGCCGCACGCGCCGAGCCATGGGCTGACCGGCAAAAGCTGACCATCAGGCGTATGCGTACGGGCCGCCCTTCGCCAGCGCGGCCTGGTAGGCCGGGCGGGCATGAATTTTCTCGATCCACGCGATCGTCGCCGGGCGCGAGGCGTCGAGGCCCCCACGGCTCGTCGCGGCTTCGAGCGGGAAGCTCATCATGATGTCGGCGGCGGTCATCTCGGCGCCGGCGAACCACGGGCGGCCGGCCAGTTCGCTTTCGACATAATTGAGGTGGACGTCGATCATCGGCTGGATGCGCCTGGCGGCGGTCTTGCCGAGCAACGGGATGCGGTTGACGACGAGCATCACCAGCAACGGCGGCATCATCGACCCCTCCGCATAATGCATCCATTGGCGATAGCGCAGCACGTCGTCGCGGTGCGCGGGCGGACCAAGCTTGCCGTCGGCCTTTTCGATCAGATACTCGCAAATCGCGCCGGTTTCGATGATCGTGCGACCGTCATCCTCGAGTACCGGCGACTTGCCGAGCGGGTGTATCTTGCGGAGCCCGGGGGGCGCGAGCATTGTCCTGGCGTCACGCTGATAATGTTTGATCTCATACGGCAGGCCAAGTTCCTCGAGCATCCACAGGATCCGCTGCGAGCGCGAATTGTTGAGATGGTGGACGATCAGCGTCATGCCGTGTCTCCATTGGTGGCGGTCCAGATCCATGCGGCGGCGGGGAACGCGACCGTGTCGCCCGCTTTGTGCGGCGCGAGCAATTGCTTGAGGCGGTGGATCAGCTCGGGGCGGCGTTCGGCGGGCTGTTCGGCGACGGTGCGCGCGACGGGGCCGATCCGCGTGAAGAAATTGGCGGCGTCTGCGATCGGATCATCGCCCTGCCCCGCGATATAGCGATAGTCGATCGCCGCGGCCTCCGCGTTCGCCCAGCCGCTCGCGGTCAATAAGCTGGCGACGAACGCGCGATCGGCA
>JAFEEZ010000274.1 GCA_018240825.1 Pseudomonadota bacterium
CGCGAACGCCGATGCCGCGGCTTCGGCGAACGCGCGCTGGCCGAGGCGCTGCTCCGCACCATTGCCGGTGAGGAGGCGCAGGCGCTCGGCGATCTCGCCGTCGTCGAGCGTCACGGTCTTCGGCGCGGGGCGCGGCGCCGCCTCGTCCCACTCGGGCAGCTTCGAGAACAGCCAGCGTTCCTGTTCCTGCGGCCGCGCGATGCGATCGGCGAGCAATGGCGCCCAGGGCCAGCGCAACCGCGCGAGACTCTGCGCCGCGGTCCACGCGCCTTCGCGCTCGGGCCAGTCGCCGGCGGGGATCGCGAGCAGCGCGTCGGTCGCGTCGCGCAGGAACGCGGCGATGCTCGCCTCGTCTTCAGGCGGGGCGAGCCCCAGCGTCCGCGCCAGCCCGCGCGGCGTCGGCGGCAGGAAGGTCGCGGGGCGCAGGAATGCGAACAATTCGAGCAGGTCGAGCCCCGACAGCTCGGCATAGCCCAGCCGCTGGCCGACCAGCGGCGCGTTGAGCACGATCATCGGCGTGTCGGCGGCGCGCCGGATCGCTTCTCCCCGTCCGACTGCGCGCGATCCTTCCGCATCGGCGATCCAGACGCCGGCATGGCTGGCGTGCAGGGCGGGGTAGGGAAGCATTGGTTCTGGGTAGCCGTCCGGAACAAATTAGCAACCACCTGCGTCACCCCGGTACTTGATCCGCGGTCCCGCTCTCTTCCACTCGCTCGCGGAAGCGGGAGCCCGGCTCAAGGCCGGGGTGACGAGGGAGAGGTGGCGCGCTAGGGGAGCACGGCTATGACCATCGACGCCACCCTCCGCACTGCCGCTCTCGAATCCAAGGCCTGGCCGTATGAGGAGGCGCGCAAGCTGTTAAAGCGTTATCCGGACGGCAAACCCGGCGGTGAGGCGGTGCTGTTCGAGACTGGCTATGGCCCCTCGGGCCTGCCGCATATCGGTACGTTCAACGAAGTGCTGCGCACGACGATGGTGCGCCACGCGTTCGAGACTTTGTCCGACACGCCGACCCGGCTGATCGCGTTCAGCGACGACTTGGACGGTCTGCGCAAGGTGCCCGACAATGTCCCGAACAAGGAAATGCTGGCCAACTATCTCGGCAAGCCGCTGACCAGGATCCCCGACCCGTTCGGCACGCACGACAGCTTCGCCGCGCATAACAATGCGATGCTGCACGAATTTCTCGACCGTTACGGGTTCGACTATGAGTTCGTATCGTCGACCGATTATTATACGAGCGGCAGGTTCGACGACGCGCTCAGGAACGTGCTGCGCAACTATCAGGCAATCCTCGACATCATGCTGCCGACGCTCCGCGCCGAGCGCCGCGCCACCTATTCGCCCGTTCTGCCGGTCAGCGCGAAGTCGGGAATTGTGCTCCAGGTGCCGGTTGAGGTGGTCGACGCCGAGGCCGGCATCGTCCGTTTCGAGGATGAAGGCGAGACGGTCGAGCAATCGATCCTGTCGGGCGGCGCCAAGCTGCAGTGGAAGGTCGACTGGGCGATGCGCTGGGTCGCATTGGGCGTCGATTACGAAATGGCGGGCAAGGATTTGATCGATTCGGTGATCCAGTCGGGCAAGATCGCGCGCGCGCTCGGCGGACGGCCGCCCGAGGGTTTCAATTACGAGATGTTCCTCGATGAAAAGGGCGAGAAAATCTCCAAGTCGAAGGGCAACGGCCTGTCGATCGAGCAATGGCTGACCTATGGCCCCGACGAGAGCCTTGCCTTCTATATCTATCGCGAGCCCAAGAAGGCGAAGTCGCTGCACCTCGGGCTGATCCCGCGCGCGGTCGACGATTACTGGCAGTTCCGTGGCAATTATCACCGCCAGGAATTGAAGGAGCGGCTCGGCAACCCGGTTCACCATATCCATAACGGCCAAGTGCCGCAGGATGCACTGCCGGTCACGTTCGGACTGCTGCTCAACCTTGTCGGTGTGATGGGTGGGGACGCGACAAGGGAGCAGGTCTGGGGCTATCTCGCCAACTATTTGCCCGGCGCGACGGCGGCGGACTATCTGGAGCTCGACAGGCTGATCGGCTATGCTTTGGCCTATGCGCGCGATTTCGTCGCGCCGACACTGGTGCGGCGCAAGCCGGAGGGGGTCGAGGTGGCTGCGCTCGAACGGCTCGATGCGGAACTAGCGGCGTTGCCCGGCGACGCAAGCGCCGAGGACATCCAGAACATCGTCTACGAGATTGGCAAGACCGGCGGGTTCGCGGAGCTGCGCGACTGGTTCAAGGCGTTGTACGAGACGTTGCTCGGGTCGAGCCAAGGGCCGCGGATGGGGAGCTTCGTCGCGCTTTATGGCGTGGGTAATACGCGAAAGTTGATCGCCGAGGCGCTGGCGAAATAATGCTTTGTCACCCCGGCCTTGTGCCGGGGTCCATGGTGCCGCAAACCAATCAGGAGCCTTGCTTGCGGCCCGGTGGATGCCGGGACAGGCCCGGCATGACGGGAGTAGCCATGGCCGGCGGCAAGCGTTCCATCATCGAAGCCTTCCTCGCCGACGAAGCGGCGGGCGGGATCGTCCTGATCGCCGCCGCGGCGCTGGCGATGATCGCGGCGAATTCGCCGTTTGCAAACACTTATTTCCATCTGCTCCACACCGAAACGGGGCCGGTGCTCTCGCCCAAGCTAGGGCCGATGACGGTGCATCTGTGGATCAACGACGCGCTGATGGCGGTGTTTTTCCTGCTCGTCGGGCTCGAGATCAAGCGTGAGCTCGTCGGCGGCGAATTGGCGACCGCGGAAAAGCGCCGCCTGCCGGTGATCGCGGCGGTCGCCGGGATGGCGGTGCCGGCGTTGCTCTACATCGCGATCACCGGCGGCGCGGCGGAAGTGCGGAGCGGCTGGGCGATACCCGCGGCGACCGACATAGCGTTCGCGATTGGTGTGCTCGCGCTCGCCGGGCCACGCGTGCCCGCGTCGCTCAAGCTGTTCCTGACCACGGTCGCGATCGTCGACGACATGGGCGCGGTGGCGATCATCGCGCTGTTCTATACACACGGGCTGGCGCTTGCCGCATTAGGGGGCGCAGCGGCGGTCGCGGTTGCGATGATCGCGCTCAATCGGTTCGGGGTGAAGACGTGGTGGCCGTACCTGATCGGGTTTGCGGCGCTCTGGTATTTCGTCTTGCTGTCGGGCGTCCACGCTACGATCGCCGGGGTCGTTGCGGCTATGGCGATCCCGGGCGGCGCGGGCGAGAATTCGCCGCTCCACCGGCTCGAACACATGCTCAGCCCGTGGGTCGCGTTCGCGATCGTGCCGCTGTTCGGGTTCGCCAATGCCGGCGTCTCGCTGGCCGGCATGTGCCTCGCGACGCTCGCGCAGCCGCTGGTGCTCGGCATCGCGCTGGCGCTGCTCTTGGGCAAGCAGGCCGGCATCTTCGCCAGCGTCCGCCTCGCCGCCACCTTCAAGATCGCGCAGCCTCCCGAAGGCGCGAGCTGGGCGCAGATCTATGGCATCGCGCTGCTCTGCGGCGTCGGTTTCACAATGAGCCTGTTCATCGGCGGGCTGGCGTTTCCGGGCAACGAAGCGATGATCGACCAAGTCAAGGTCGGCGTGCTGGCGGGGTCGATCGCGTCGGCGCTGATGGGGTTTGCAGTGTTGAAGATCGCGCGATGAGCGGGGCCGTCGGCGCGCGCGGCGGAAGATCATCGGTAGTGAACGAGAAACAAGCGACTGCTCCGCTTTATTCCATGTCAGCAGAATGTTACGATCGTGGTCAGATTGGCCTGGAGCGCTTTCATATGGGATTTGAGCCGATCGGCCCTTACGCGTTGACACGCGCGGATTTGCTGGCTGCGTCTCTCGTGATCAGTTTTCGGGCGGGGTCTAGTAAAACGAGAATAACGTGCTTTTTGCTCGTAATCGGCGCGCTGATGGTTGCCGCATGTGCTGTCTATTTCAGGGACTATTTTGTGGCTGGCGTGGCGCTCTTTTGGCTTGCGGTTATCTTTGTCATCGGCCCCATGCTTCATTCGCTGAAGGAGAGTCGCGGAATCCTACTGAGCTATGATCCGGACGGCGTT
Source organism: Pseudomonadota bacterium (assembly GCA_018240825.1). Classification (GTDB taxonomy): domain Bacteria; phylum Pseudomonadota; class Alphaproteobacteria; order Sphingomonadales; family Sphingomonadaceae; genus Sphingomonas. The sequence continues at coordinate 4,040 of JAFEEZ010000274.1, forward strand.
CGCGTCGATACGCCGAAGGCGAATACGCTGTATAAATGGACCACCATCGAGAGCCTCGCTCGTGTAGGACCAAGGCTGTTCGTAATGATCAATGGTCGCTTGGGTATCGTGATCGACGAGCGAAATACCACCCCGGCGAACATGAACGCGCTCACGGCGACCATCAGCGAACAGACGATGAAGACGCGGGCTTAAATCCCGCGTCGTCGGCCGGCGCCTTGGCGCTGCCGGCCGGCCCAAGCCTTGCGAGCGGCTGGACCGCTCGCATCGGCGCGGACGTCGCCGCGCCTAGGGTCAAAACCCCATCAGGCTCTTGATTCTCGGCATCCTTCCTGATTCACGTGAGTGTTGGATCGAGGGAGGTGCGCAATGGCGTTGTTCTGGTTGTCGGACGAGGCATGGGCGGCGATCGA
>JAFEEZ010000275.1 GCA_018240825.1 Pseudomonadota bacterium
CCGTCGGGGTCGTACGACCAACGCAACTGTTGCGCGTCCCGGGCGGCAAGGACGACCGGATCAGGCGTGATCGTACGGCTGTCGCTCAGTCCGAACGCGGTCAACAGCGTATCGCGATAGACGAGCGTTTCCGGGAACATGCGCAGCGTGTCGACGAAGATGACCGGCGTCGCCGCGTTCGCTCGCGCGACGAGGTGGAGCAGCACAGCGCTCTCGGTGCCGAACGACGATACTACCGCGGTGTTGCCGAGCGTGCCGTCCGCGAACAGCGCCTTGAGCATTGTCAACGTCTCGACCCCCGCGAACCGCGCGTTGAGCGCTTCCGCGTCGGTCTGGGCGAAGGTTGGCGCGGTGTCGATGATATCGATCTTGCGCGCCGCGCTAGCCATGCCGCAACTTCCACACTGGAGTCGCGCCGTCGGCGGCGGTTTGATAACGGTAAGGGTAGCGGCTCAGGCTTGCTTCGAGCACTACCGGATCGATAGGTCGGTCCGGCGCGAAGCCGTCGAACCCGCAGCGACGCATATGGTCGATCTGATCGACCAGCACGTCGCCGGTCGCGCGAAGTTCGCCCTTGTAGCCCGCCTCGCGCAGGATTTGCGCCGAAGAATAACCGCGCCCGTCGCGGAACCGTGGGAAGTCGATCTCGATCAACGCGATATGGTCGAGATACGGCAACAGGCGGCGCGCGTCCTCGCCAGCTTCCAGCCGAACCGCTGACGAATTCGACTGGTCGAGGAACGCGTCGATCGTAACCGCGGGCTCCTCCGCCGCTTCATCATCGCGAAAGCGAAGCGGATCAGCCATAGATCGCCTCCTTGAACGGGTCGAACCCGACGCGGCGATAGGTGTCGAGGAAGCGTTCGCCGCCCTCGCGCAGCGCGAGATATTTGTCGGTCACGCGCTCGACCGCATCGACAATACCGTCCTCGTTGAAGCCGGGACCGGTGATCTTGCCTAGGCAGGCGTCCTCCGCGCCAGATCCGCCGAGCAGGAGTTGATAGTTTTCGGTACCTTTCCGATCGACGCCCAGGATGCCGATGTGCCCGGCGTGGTGGTGCCCGCAGGCGTTGATGCAGCCCGAAATCTTGAGCTTGAGTTCGCCCAGCTCGCGCTGCCGGCCGAGATCGGCGAAGCGCGCCGCGATCTTCTGCGCGATCGGGATCGAGCGCGCATTGGCGAGGCTGCAATAATCGAGCCCCGGGCACGCGATGATGTCGCTGATCAAGTCGAGATTTGGCGTGGCGAGGTCGTTGGCGTCAAGCACCCGCCACAGCGCGTGGAGGTCGGCCTTGCGGACATGCGGCAGCACGATGTTTTGCGCGTGCGTTACGCGGAGTTCGTCGAAACTGTATTTCTCGCCGAGGTCGGCCATCAGCTCGATCTGATCGGCGCTCGCGTCGCCCGGGATGCCGCCCACCGGCTTCAGGCTGATATTGACGATCGCGTAGCCGGGCGTCTTGTGCGCCTTGACGTTCTGGTTGACCCACAGCGCGAAGGCGGGGTCGCTGCGATCGATGTCGTCGCTCAGGCCGGTTTCGAATGGCGGCGGGTCAAAGAACGCCGCGATTCGCTCGAACTCCTCGCGCGGCACGTTCGAACCGTTGGCGAGGATGTGCCGCCATTCGGCTTCGACCTGGCGGGTGAATTCTTCCTGGCCGAGTTCGTGGACGAGTATCTTGATCCGTTGCTTGTGGATGTTGTCGCGGCGTCCGCCCCGGTTCCACACGCGCAACGCCGCTTCGATATACGAAAACAGGTCGTCCGCTGGCAGGAAAGGGCGGATCAGCGGAGCGACGAACGGTGTCCGGCCCATGCCGCCACCGATATAGACCTCGAATCCCAGCTCGCCGAGGTCGTTCCGAACCAGCTTGAGGCCGATATCGTGGAGCCGGATAGCGGCGCGGTCTTCGTCCGCAGCCGTAACGGCAATCTTGAACTTTCGCGGAAGGTAACTGAATTCGGGGTGGAAGGTGGTCGCCTGGCGGATCAGCTCGGCCCAGGGACGCGGATCGCACACCTCGTCCGCCGCGGCGCCGGCATATTGGTCCGACGACAGGTTGCGGATGCTCTCCCCGCTGGTCTGGATCGCGTGCATCTCTACCGTCGCGAGGTCGGCGAGGATGTCCGGGGCCTGTTCGAGCTTGATCCAATTGTACTGGATGTTCTGCCGCGTGGTGAAATGGCCGTAACCGCGGTCGTATTTTCGCGCGATGTGCCCGAGCATCCGCATCTGGCGGCTGTCGAGCGTGCCGTAGGGAATGGCGACGCGCAGCATGTACGCGTGCAGCTGGAGGTAGAGTCCGTTCTTCAAGCGCAGCGGCTTGAACTGGTCGTCGGTCAGTTGCCCGGCAAGCCGGCGGCGCGCCTGGTCGCGAAATTCCTCGACCCGTGCGTCGACGATCGCCTGATCGTATTTGTCGTAGCGATACATCAGATCACCCAGCTTCCGGCGTCGGGGTCGCTCGGCTTGAGCGTCAGATCGGGGCGCACGGTCGGGCCGAGCGCCCGGATGCGGTCCTTGATGTGCGCGGGTCGGGGACCGTCCGGCGTTTCGGTCGCGTCGATGATCGTGCCGCCATTGACGCGGCACGCGCCGTCCTCGGCGTGCAGAATCGCTTCGCCCTTGTCACCGACGTCCACCGCGTCCTCGACATGCCGCGACCAGCCGCCGCCAGTCCACCAGATGACGTCGCCGGAGGCCAGGTCGTTGCCGGTCAGCAGCCTCACGCCGCAGCCGCCGCCATCTTCGCCCAGCGCGCGAGTTTGTCCGCGGCGTCGCTGAGGTCGACCACCTCGCCGACGACGATGATCGCCGGACTCTGCACCTTCTCGCGCTCGACCATCGGGCCGAGGTCGGCGAGTAGCGTCTTCATCGCGCGGCTGCCGTCGAGCGTACCCTTCTCCAGCACCGCGACCGGCATGTCCGGCGCGACGCCATCGGCCATCAGTTTGTCCGCAATGTCGGGGCAAGTCGCGACGCCCATATAGATGACGAGCGTGCGCCCCTTGCCCGCGAGCCCCGACCAGTCCTGGTCCGCCATACCCTTGCACTGGCCCGCAACAAAGCTGACCGCCGATGAATGATCACGGTGGGTCAGTGGCAGCATCGCCTCGGCCGCGCAACCCAATGCCGCGGAGACGCCGGGGATCACCTCCACCGGCAGTCCCGCGGCGCGCACCGCCTCGACCTCTTCGCCGCCGCGCCCGAAGATGAACGGGTCGCCACCCTTCAGCCGCACGACGATCGACCCGGTGCGGACGTGCGCGACGATCAGCGCGTTGATCGCTTCCTGGGGCAACGTGTGCCGCGCCCGCTGCTTGGCGACCGAAATGCGATGTGCGTCGGCCGGCGCCAGGTCGAGTACGCGCAGGTCGATCAGTCCGTCATGGACCACGACGTCGGCGCGTTTCAGGGCCTCCACCGCGCGAACGGTGAGCAGGCCGGGGTCGCCGGGGCCGGCGCCGACCAGAATGAAGCGGCCGCGCGCCTGCGGATCGAGAATGCTTGCCATGATGCGCGGCAATGACCTTGCCGGCGGTCCGCGGCAACCGACGGATGCTTTTGCCTGGCCTAGCGAAACTTTCGGCGGGC
>JAFEEZ010000276.1 GCA_018240825.1 Pseudomonadota bacterium
TCGATCCCGCCCTGCGCCAATTTGTTGTCGCGGTAGAGGTCAGTCAGATAGGCCTTGTGCCATTTGGCGGGCAGGTTGGTGACGTCGCCGTTCCAGTGGAGAAGGTCGAACGATGGATGCTTGTCGCCCATCAGGTAATGGTTGACGACCGGCGACCAGATCAGGTCCTTTCCGCGCAGCATGTTGAACGTCGCGGCGAGGTAGCGCCCGTCGAGATAGCCATCCCCCGACAGCGTTTCGATCAGTTGCAGGTACGAATCGTCGATGAAGTTCAGCAGCTCGCCGGCTTCTGAGAAATCGACCTGGGCGGTGAAAAAGGTCGCCGACTTGACCTTCTTCGCCTCGCCTTTCGCGGCCAATACCGCGAGCGTCGCGGAGAGCGTGGTGCCAGCGACGCAATAGCCGATCGTGTGCACCGATTTGACGTCGAGCGCGTCGCGGATCATGTCGATCGCGTCGATCTGCGCCGCGATATAATCATCCCACACCACGTCCTTCATCGACGCGTCGGCCGAGCGCCAGCTGACCATGAACACGGTCAGCCCCTGGTCGACCGCCCAGCGGATGAAGCTTTTTTCGGGCGAAAGGTCGAGGATGTAGAACCGGTTGATCCACGGCGGGAAGATGACGAGCGGTGTCACCGCGACCTGCTCCGTCGTCGGGCTGTACTGGATCAACTGATAGAGCGGGGTCTCGTGGACGACCTTGCCCGGCGTCGTCGCAATGTTGCGCCCGACCTCGAACGCTTGCGTGTCGGTGTGGGTGAGTTGCCCGCGCTGGAAATCGCGCAGCAGTTTCGCAAACCCTTCCGCCAGACTTGCGCCGCCCGTATCGAGCGCCTTGTTGAGCGCCCTGGGGTTGGTGAAGGGCGAATTCGCGGGGCTCATCGCCTCGACCAGCGTTCGCATCGCGAACCGTGCGCGATCGCGCGCGGCATCGTCGAGACCGGGCGCCTGGTCGACCGACTTCATCATCGCGTCGGCCATCACCGAATAACCCTGTCGCACCAGATCGAACACCGGATGCTCCCATTCGGGGCCGGCAAAGCGGCGGTCCTTGGGATCGACCGCGTCGCGTCCCGCAGCGGCGACCGGCGCCAGCACCTGGCCCCAGGCGTCGAGCACGGCGCGGACGCCGGCAGCGGGGGTTGCTGTGGGATCGGGCTGTTTGGGGTCGTCGGCCATCGCGGTCGGCTCTACGTCAATTCGACCGGCATTGCATCCTCAACCCGCGGGCGTCGTGGTCAGCCGCACCACGCGCCAGCCGCCGCGTCGGCACGCCCATTCGATGGTGAACCGCCCCGACGCCACAAATCCCGCGCCGGACGGATCGGCGCCGGTCTGGCGATAGCCGCCTTCGGTCCGCCATTTCTTGCCCTGCGGCGCGCTCGCGTCGATCGTCATGACGTAATCGGCGAGCTTGTACGCGCCGAACCCGCCGAGAAAGCGTTCGACCTCGGCCGGCCCGGTGTAGGGCGCGCCCTTCGGCCCGACGAGCACGCCGTCGGGCGCGTACATCGCCGCCACGCGCCGCGCGTCGCTTGCCCGCGACAAAACGGCATAGCGCGCCACCGCGGCGGGCAGTCCGACGCCATGGCAAACAGGTGCTGGCGTTCCACTTGCAAGCAGCGATGCGGCTATCGCGACGATCATGATTCGCTCTCCTGCCGAAGCCATTGGCACAGGCGCGCAATAGTCGATACTAGGACGCCTGCATCGGAAAGGTCCAAACGCGCGTGTCCGACGATTTCTACCGCATCAAGCGGCTGCCCCCCTATATCATCGCCGAGGTCAACGGCATGCGGGCGGCGGCGCGGGCGGCGGGCGAGGACATCATCGACCTCGGCATGGGCAACCCCGATCTGCCGCCTCCGCCGCACGTCATCGAAAAACTGGTCGAGGTCGCGCAGAAACCGAATGCGCACGGCTATTCGCAGTCGAAGGGCATTCCCGGTCTGCGCCGCGCCCAGGCGAACTATTATGGCCGCCGCTTCGGGGTCGAGGTCGATCCCGAAAGCGAGGTGGTCGTGACGATGGGGTCGAAGGAGGGGCTCGCCAGCCTCGCCACCGCAATCACTGCGCCGGGCGACGTCGTGCTCGCGCCGAACCCGAGCTATCCGATCCATACGTTCGGTTTCATCATCGCCGGCGCCACGATCCGCGCGGTGCCGACCACGCCCGACGAGCATTATTTCGAAAGCCTTGAGCGCGCGATCGCCTATACCGTGCCGCGGCCCAGCGTGCTGGTGGTCAATTACCCGTCCAATCCGACCGCCGAAACGGTCGACCTCGCTTTCTACGAACGCCTTGTCGCCTGGGCGCGCGAGAACAAGGTGTGGATCATCTCCGACCTCGCTTATTCAGAGCTCTATTACGACGGCAACCCGACCGTCTCGATCCTGCAAGTGAAGGGCGCGAAGGACGTCGCGGTCGAGTTCACCAGCCTGTCGAAAACCTATTCGATGGCTGGCTGGCGGATCGGCTTCGCGGTCGGCAACAGGCAATTGATCGCGGCGATGACGCGGGTGAAGTCTTACCTCGACTACGGCGCATTCACCCCGATCCAGGCCGCCGCCTGCGCGGCGCTCAACGGTCCGCAGGACATCGTCGAGAAGAACCGATTGCTCTATCACAAGCGCCGCGACGTGCTGGTCGAAAGCTTCGGCCGCGCCGGGTGGGATATCCCCAGCCCGCGCGCGAGCATGTTCGCCTGGGCACCGCTCCCGCCCGCGCTCCAGCACCTAGGCAGCCTTGAGTTCTCCAAACAATTGCTGACTCACGCTCAGGTCGCGGTTGCGCCAGGGGTGGGGTATGGCGAGAATGGGGAAGGGTACGTGCGCATTGCCTTGGTCGAGAACGAGCAACGCCTGCGCCAGGCGGCGCGCAACGTGAAGCGCTATCTGCAATCGATGGGGGTCAATACTCCCGGCGCGTCCGCGGGCTGATCTCGTTGGTAGCGTGTCGTCTCGGGCGAACCCCGCCTTCGTTCGCTTCAAGCGAAGTCGAGAAGCGGTCGCCCGACCGGCGTGCCCCGACTTCGCTCGACACGAACGGTTTGGCGGGCGCTTAGCAACATGATCGACTGGCATTTTTCGCTGGCCGGCGTGCTGGTCGGGCTGGTCGTGGGGCTGACGGGGGTCGGCGGCGGGTCGCTGATGACGCCGTTGCTTGTGCTCGTGTTCGGCGTCGCGCCGACCACGGCGGTCGGCACCGACTTGCTCTACGCTTCGGCGACCAAGGCGGTCGGCACCAGCGTGCATGGCTGGCGCGGCACGGTCAGCTGGAAAGTCGTGGCGCGGCTGGCGATGGGAAGCGTGCCCGCGACGATAATAACCTTGCTCGCGATCGGCGCGTCGAACAAGGCGCACACCAGCAACGCCATTTCGGTGATCCTCGGCATCGTCCTGATCCTGTCGGCGATCACCGCGCTGTTCCGTGCGCGGATCGTCGCGTTCGTGACGCCGCGCGTCGATACTGTGGGGCGCGAGCACCCGGTGATCCTGACCATCCTGCTCGGCGCGATGCTCGGCGCGATGGTGTCGCTGACCTCGGTCGGCGCGGGGGCGCTTGGCATGACCGCGCTACTGATCCTTTACCCCAATCTGCCCGTGAACAAGCTGGTCGGGTCGGACATCGCGCACGCCGTGCCGCTGACTCTGCTCGCCGGGACCGGGCACTGGCTGCTCGGTTCGGTCGACGGCGCGA
>JAFEEZ010000277.1 GCA_018240825.1 Pseudomonadota bacterium
CCAGGAATCCGCCACGCGTGGTCACTTCCAGCCAGCCCAGCGCCGCAAGCCCGCTGACCAATGCCGCCGCCGCCATGGTCCAGGCGGCGCGCGGCCGCGCCACGAGCAGGATCACGAACGCCGCGACGGGCGCCGGCAGCGCGGTCTGTCGCGTATAGAGCGCCGCCGCGAACAGGGTTCCGGCGCCGATCGCCGCGGGTATCGACCAGGGCGCGCGAGCCGCGAGCAGCATCGCCGCCAAAGTCAGCGCGCAGGCGAGCATGTCGATCCGCATCACCAGCGCCCATGTGTCGAGCAGCGGCATGCTGAGGAAGGCCAGGGCGGCGAACAGCGCGGCGCCGCTCGCCGTGCGACGATCGGCGCCCGGCGCCGCCCGGACCGTCAGCAATCCAACCAGCGCCGCGCTGGCGAACGTGCAAACCAGCGACACCAGACGCCCGGCGTAAAGCTCGTCCATTCGTAGCGCGCGCGCGACGGCCGCCGACGCCAGATGGAATAACGGCGGGTATTCGTACGCGACCGCCGGAAAGACGCCGAGCCGCGTATAGCCGTGACCGGCGACGATGTTACGCATCTGTTGCCAGACGACGCCCTCGCCGTAATCGAACGCGTAGGGGTGGTGGAACGCGATCACGGCATACGCCCCGAGCCGGGCGAGCCCGAAGGCGAAGACCAGAAACGCAATCGCGAGCGCCGCGCGGCTGAGCGCGATCTGCGCGGGGGAGGGGCCTCGATCGGCCGCGCCGGTCATCCGAACACGCGCGCGAAGATCGTGTCGACGTGCTTGAGGTGATAATCGAGGTCGAACTTCTCCTCGATCTCGGCGGGCGACAGCGCAGCGGTAACTTCCGGGTCCGCCTTGAGCAGATCGAGCAGCGACAATTGCCCGTCCGATTCCCACACCTTCATCGCGTTGCGCTGAACGAGGCGGTACGCGTCCTCGCGGCTGACGCCGGCCTGGGTCAATGCGAGCAGCACGCGCTGCGAATGGACGAGGCCGCCCATCTTGTTGAGGTTCCTGTCCATCCGTTCGGGATAGATCAGCAACTTGTCGACCACGCCGGTCAGCCGCGCGAGCGCGAAGTCGAGCGTGATCGTCGCGTCGGGGCCGATGTAGCGTTCGACCGACGAATGGCTGATGTCGCGCTCGTGCCACAGCGCCACGTTCTCGAGCGCCGGGGTGACGTAGCCGCGCACCATGCGCGCGAGGCCGGTAAGGTTTTCGGTCAGCACCGGGTTGCGCTTGTGCGGCATCGCCGACGAACCCTTCTGCCCAGGCGAGAAATATTCCTCGGCTTCGAGCACTTCGGTGCGTTGAAGATGGCGGATTTCGGTCGCGAGGCGTTCGATCGACGACGCGATCACGCCGAGCGTCGCGAAGAACATTGCGTGGCGGTCGCGCGGAATAACCTGCGTCGAGACAGGCTCGACGGTCAGCCCGAGCTTCTCGGCGACGTGGCGCTCCACTCGCGGATCGATATTGGCGAAGGTGCCGACCGCACCCGAGATGGCGCAGGTCGCGATATCAGCGCGCGCCGCCTGCAGACGCGTACGGTGGCGGTCGAATTCGGCATAAGCCTGGGCGAGCTTGAGCCCGAACGTCACCGGCTCGGCGTGGATGCCATGGCTGCGGCCGATCGTCGGAGTGCGCCTGTGCTCCTCCGCGCGGCGCCTGAGCACGTGGAGCAGCGCGTCGAGGTCGGCGATCAGAATGTCGGCGGCATCGCGCAGCTGCACCGCGAGGCACGTGTCGAGCACGTCGCTCGACGTCATGCCCTGGTGCATGAACCGCGCGTCATCGCCGACCTGCTCGGCGACCCAGGTCAGGAACGCGATGACGTCGTGCCTGGTCACCGCCTCGATCGCGTCGATCGCTGCCACGTCGATCGCCGGATTGGTGTTCCACCACGTCCATAACGCCGCCGCCGCCTCCTTCGGTACCACGCCGAGCTTGGCCAGCGCATCGGTCGCGTGCGCCTCGATCTCGAACCAGATCCGGTAACGCGCTTCGGGCGTCCAGATCGCGGTCATGGCGGGGCGGGAATAACGCGGGACCATTTCAGCCTTTCGTGGGCGGGGTGGCCGCGCCGATAGCAAGGGGGTGCGCCGCCTTCAATCGCGTGGCGGCTGTGGCGCAGATGTGACGGTTCCCGGAAATCCTCCGCCCGCTCGTCGTGCAATCCGCACGACCCCGCGCCGAATCGAGCCATGGCGGCGATAAAATGCGGCCAAGTCGCGCTTATTCCGGACCCATATCGGAACTCGACGGTTGTTCAGGGTGAGCCATTCGAGCGGTGCGCCCAAGGCGCGTCGCTGAAGCCACACCGGTTAACAGACAGGAGAGAAAGACCGTGTTGAAGCACGTTTTGCTGACTGGCGCCGTATTGGTCGCCGCCCCGGCAGTCGCGCAAACCACGCCTGCCCCGCCCGCGCCCGCCGCACCGCCAGCGACGCCGCCGGCCGCCACGCCGCCCGCGTCATCCACACCAGCGGCGCCGGCCGCACCGCCCGCCGCCGATCCGGCCCCGGCCGCGCCTGCGGCGACGGCGCCCGTCGATCCGGGCGCGCAGATCGCCGATGTTGTGAACAAGGAATTTCCGAGTTACGACAAGAATGGCGACGGCAAGCTGAGTCAGGCCGAATTCGGGGCGTGGATGTTTGCGCTGCGCAAGGCGGCGGATCCAGCGCTGAAGGACGACGCCGCGAACAAGAAGTACGTCTCCGGCGCATTCGCGACCGCCGACACCGACAAGTCGAAGAGCATATCGAAGGACGAACTGACCAACTATCTCGTCCAAGGACAGAAGGACGCGCCGGCCCCAGCGCCCGCACCAGCAGCAGCACCCGCGCCGGCCCCAACACCCGCCCCAGCACCGGCTCCGACGCCCGCGCCCTCCCCGGCGCCCGCTCCTGGCGCCGCGCCAGCTCCGGTCCCCGCCACGCCCCCTGCGCCGGGCGAGCCGACGCCGACCAAGCCGGTCAAGTAGGGCGCAATATCGGGCGACTGTTCTGAACGCCGCCCCCGCTTGGGCCGTCGCGCTTTCCCTTTGGCGCGGCGGCCCGCTTTCGCCTCAGATCAACCCCTGGCTCCGCAGGCTGGTGAACCCCTTGGTCCCGACGATGATATGATCGTGGACGGCGATGCCAAGCTTCTTGCCCGCCTCGACCACCGACCGCGTCAGGTCGATGTCGGCGCGGCTCGGCGCTGGGTCGCCCGATGGGTGGTTGTGCACCAGGATGATCGCCGCCGATTTCAATTCCATCGCGCGGCGGATGACTTCGCGCACGTAGACCGGCGCTTCGTCGATCGAGCCTTCGCTCATCAATTCGTCGCGGATCAGCATGTTGCGCGTGTTGAGATGGAGCACTCGGACGCGCTCGTTGCCGTGATGCGCCATGTCGGCGCGGAGGTAGTCGAGCAAGGCCTGCCAGTTGGCCAGCACAGGCTTGGCGGCGACCTCCGTCCGCAACAGACGAAGCGCAGCCGCGTGCGCGGCCTTGATCGCGGCGACAGAGGTGTCGCCCATCCCCTTGATCTCCGCGATCGCTTCGGGCGGCGCGGTGAGCAGCCCGGCGATTCCGCCGAATTCCTTGAGCAGCGCTTTGGCGAGCGGCTTGGTGTCGCGGCGCGGTATCGCGAGCGCGAGCAGATATTCGATCAGCTCGTGGTCGAGCAGCCCGTCCGCATCGGCGAACAGCCGTTCACGCAGCCGCGCGCGATGGCCAGCATTGTCCGTCCCCCCGTCGCTCATGCCCCAAGCGTTATCGGGATGATCGGACGCGCGCAATTGCCGCCGGGCGCCGCGTGCGTGTAGCGTCGGCGCGGTGAGTGAG
>JAFEEZ010000278.1 GCA_018240825.1 Pseudomonadota bacterium
AGCAGCGAATAAGGCGGAATCGAACAGGCGCTGTCGCCCGAATGGACGCCGGCTTCCTCGATATGCTGGAGCACACCCGCGACCACCACGTTGGTCCCGTCACAGATCGCATCGACATCGACCTCGACCGCATCGCGCAAATACTGATCGATCAAAACTGGTGATTCGCCAGACACTTGTACCGCGGTCTGGATATATTCCTCGAGCTGCGGACGCCCGTCGACGATCTCCATCGCGCGCCCGCCGAGCACGTAGCTCGGTCGCATCAGCACGGGGTAGCCGATCCGCTCCGCCACTGCGACCGCTTCCTCGGCGCTGCGGGCGATGCCGTTGGCGGGTTGGAGCAGGTCGAACTTGTTGACCAGCGCGGCGAACCGCTCGCGGTCTTCGGCCAGGTCGATCGCGTCGGGGCTGGTGCCGAGGATCGGAATGCCCGCTTTCTCCAGCGCACGCGCGAGGTTCAGCGGGGTCTGCCCGCCGAACTGGACGATCACGCCGACCAGTTCGCCCGCCTGCTGCTCGACGTGCAGGATTTCGAGCACGTCCTCGGCGGTCAGCGGCTCGAAATAGAGCCGGTCGGACGTGTCATAGTCGGTCGACACCGTCTCCGGGTTGCAATTGACCATGATCGTCTCGAACCCGGCATCGGCCAGCGCGAAACAGGCGTGGCAGCAGCAATAGTCGAACTCGATCCCCTGCCCGATCCGGTTCGGCCCGCCGCCCAGGATGACAATCTTGCGCCGCGTCGAGGGCTGGCTCTCGCACTCCGGCTCTCCGAAGCTGGGCGCCTCGTAGGTCGAGTACATATACGGCGTTTTCGCGTCGAATTCCGCCGCACAGGTGTCGATCCGCTTGAACACCGGGCGCACGCCGAGCCGGTGGCGCAGCGCACGCACTTCATCTTCGTTGACCCCGCCCGCCATCGCCTTGACGGCCTCGTGGATCAGGCCCGACCGCGCCGGGAAGCGATTGCGCAGGCCCACCGATTCGACCGCGAGATAGGCCAGCCTTTTGTCGCTGAATCCCATCGCCTTGAGCCGCCGCATCCCCGCCGCGTCCTGCGGCAGACCGTTTTCGATGACCTCGCGCTCGGCAGCGATGATCTCGGCGATCCGTTCGAGAAACCATGGATCGTATTTGGCGATCGCGTGGACCTCGGCGACGGTAAAGCCCTCGCGCAGCGCCTGCGCCGCGACCAGCAGCCGGTCGGGCGTCGGCAGCGCCAGCGCCGCCTCGATCTCGTCGCGCGGCGCGCCGACCAGATGATCGACGATGTTGAACCCGCTCAGCCCGGTTTCGAGCCCGCGCAGCGCCTTCTGCATCGATTCATGGATGTTGCGGCCGATCGCCATCACTTCGCCGACCGACTTCATCGCCGTGCCGAGCAAGGGTTCCGCGCCCTTGAACTTCTCGAACGCGAAGCGCGGGATCTTGGTCACGACGTAATCGATCGTCGGCTCGAAGCTCGCGGGCGTCGCGCCGGTGATATCGTTCTCGATCTCGTCGAGCGTATAGCCCACCGCCAGCTTCGCGGCGACCTTGGCGATCGGGAAGCCCGTCGCCTTCGACGCCAGCGCCGACGACCGCGACACGCGCGGGTTCATCTCGATGACGATCAGGCGGCCGTCCTTCGGGTTGACCGCGAACTGGACGTTCGACCCACCCGTCTCCACCCCAATCTCACGCAACACCGCGATGCTCGCGTTGCGCATGATCTGATATTCCTTGTCGGTCAGTGTCAGCGCCGGCGCGACGGTGATCGAATCGCCCGTATGCACGCCCATCGGATCGACATTCTCAATCGAGCAGATGATGATCGCGTTGTCGTTGCGATCCCGCACGACCTCCATCTCATACTCTTTCCACCCGAGCAGCGATTCCTCGATCAGCACCTCGGTCGTTGGCGAGGCGTCGAGCCCCTTGCGAACGATCTCGATGAACTCGTCACGATTATACGCGACGCCGCCGCCCGTGCCGCCGAGCGTGAAGCTGGGGCGGATGATCGCGGGCAGCCCGACCTTCTCCAGCCCCTCCAGCGCCTCGGCCTCGCTATGCGCGATCGCCGAGCGGGCGCTTTCCAGCCCGATCCTGGTCATCGCGTCCTTGAACTTCAGCCGATCCTCGGCCTTGTCGATCGCCTCGGCGTCGGCGCCGATCATCTGGACGCCGAATTTCGCCAGCGTCCCGTCGTTGGCCAGCGCCAGCGCGGTGTTGAGCGCGGTCTGCCCGCCCATCGTCGGAAGCACCGCATCGGGCCGCTCCTTCTCGATGATCTTGGCGACCACCGCGGGGGTGATCGGCTCGACATAGGTCGCGTGGGCCAGCTCGGGATCGGTCATGATCGTCGCCGGGTTCGAATTGACCAGGACGATGCGATAGCCCTCTTCCTTCAACGCCTTGATCGCCTGCGTTCCCGAATAATCGAACTCGCACGCCTGACCGATGACGATCGGTCCGGCGCCGATGACGAGGATCGAGGAAATATCGGTGCGTTTGGGCACTTAGAAAATTCCGAGATAAGTGCGGAGCGCATGGAGCGCCTGTGTGATTGCGGTCTTAAGCGTTGCGTGAGAGCTTTCTTTCAATGCAGCCTCTAGTGGCTCAAATAGAAGGCTTCTCAACGCCGAAAGGAGAACCTTCCCCCCTTTTTTTAAGAGAACGATACCAAGATCGAGATGAACCCTGATCCAAGAACGCTCATCGGCCTCAATATCATTAGCACCGCGGATCAATTCGTCCGCTGATTGGACCGTTTCTACGATCTCATTATAACCCGCCATATTGTCAGACAACGTCACAGTTCTGTCAGAAGCTGGGACGTTGGTTTCGCCCGTCTCATCTTTTTCGACGAATGAAGAGAAAAAAGCATCGAGGCCTTTTTCGGTAATGGTGCGAACAGCACCATTTGCGTTCGCCAGATAGAACTCTTCTGCCTTTGTATATCCCGTAGGCGTCAGGCCGTAGAAATAATCGGTAGCCTGTGGATAATAGTCCTTGACGTATTTGCTTGTCTTTAAGCTTTCCAATGCCATACGAACACGCACAGCGCCTAGATGCCCT
>JAFEEZ010000279.1 GCA_018240825.1 Pseudomonadota bacterium
ACGATTTCGTCGCCGACAAGCGCTTTAAGTCGCTCGTCCGGCTCGCGACCTGGGCAGCGGAGAGGGCGAAGATCGACCTGTCCCGTGGCGACGAGGCGGTGATCGCGTTGTCGGAGACCGAGATTGGCGTGCGCGACGCGGCCGGCGAGGAGATCTACATCGACATCCCCATCGACCGCGCGCAGCTGGACCGGCTGATCGCGCCCATCCTGGACAGGGCCATAGAAGCCGCGAGGGCTTCGCTTGATCAGGCCGGCATCAGCGCGCACGACGTCGACCGCGTCGTGTTCGTCGGCGGCCCGACCCAATACAAGCCGTTGCGCGACAAGGTGGCGTTCGAGCTCGGGATCGCCGCCTCGACCGACGTGAACCCGATGACCGCGGTCGCCGAGGGCGCGGCGATCTTCGCGGAGTCGATCGACTGGTCGACGCAGAGCCGCGGGCGCAAGGCCGCGCGCAGTTCCCTGTCATCGACGGGACTCGAATTCGCGTATGTGGCTCGGACGCCCGACGCCTCGGCACGCATTGTCGCCAAGAAGGTCGGCGGCGCCGCCGGCGAGTTCCAGGTCGACAGCCTTGACACCGGATGGTCGTCGGGGCGCAAGGAACTCAAGGAAGGCGCCACGATCGACCTGCCGCTCGCGAAGCCCGGAGAGAATGCCTTCCGCGTATTCGTGTTCGACGCCGGCGGTAGACCCGTCGGAATTGCTAACGACCGGATCCTTATCAGCAGGACCGCCGCGTCGATCGACGCCATCCCCGCATCGCACACCATCAGCATCGAGGTGCTCGAGCGTCGTGGCGGCGCCAAGGGCCTGGAGCCGTTGGTGCGGGCGGGTGACCCGCTGCCGAAGAAGGGCGTCGTCACGTTCAGGTCCGGCGAAGTCCTTCGAGCCGGCAGCCCGGGCGCGCTCAACTTCAAGCTGTGGGAAGGCGACATTCGCGAGCCCGTCGAGGACAACATGCCCATCGGCACCTTCCGGGTGTCGGGCTCGGACTTCGACGAGGGCATGATCTCGGTCGGATCGGAGATCCGCTGCGAATACGAGATTACCGACGGCGGCACGATCCGGCTGGACGTGTCGGTCCCCGAAATTGGAGGTTCGTTCACCAGCGGCCACAACTACTATGCCCGTCAGGATTCCCAGCTGGACTATGCCCAGGCCGCCGGTCTGGTGGCTGTCGAGGCCCAGACGACGATGTCGCGGCTGGACGAGTTTTCGAAGCACATCGACGATCCACGGGTCGAGGCGATCATGGAGCGCATCGAGAAGGCCTCCACGCTCGACGTCGACCGTGCTGAGCCAGAGGAGACCAAGCACGCCCTGGACGAAATCCGCGCCGCGCGCCGCGACATCTCGAACGTCCGTAAGGATCACCTGAAGGTCATCCGGCAGCTCGACCTGGACGGCATCGTATCGAGCTTCGATGGCTGGGGACGGGAATTCGCGCTCCCCGAAGAAGCGACCGCGTTCGACGCACTCGTGCGGACGGCGCAGCATTCCATCGACGCCGGCGGGACCGACTTCGAAACGCATCTGGCTGAGCTTCGTTCGAAGAACATCGCCGCGCTGTGGCGGTCGGACGAGTTCGTCGTCGAGCGGTTCCACTGGCTGTCCCGCAGTCCGGAGCAGTTCATGGACCAGAACCGCTATGTCGCGCTTATCCAGCAAGGACGCGCCGCGTTGGCCAGTGCTGACCTCGGTTCGCTTCGTGACATCCTGATCCACCTCGACGACCTGCGCTTCACGCGCGGGGGTGAGGAGGAGATGCTCGCCATGACCAACATCATGAGGGGCTGATGCCGGTGTCGCCGTTCCCCCAGGGCACCGCATTGCCGAACGGAGAAGTGCTCGGCCGGCTGGTTCGCGCCGTCGACCCGTTGTTCTGGATCCATATGACCAGGGGGCGTCGGCGCGCCTTGCTGATGACAGCCGATTTCGCGAAGTCGTTGCCGGACAATCTATTGGCGGCTGTCGATGTGGATCACATGCGCTTCGCTGACGCCGACTATGTGGTCATGGCCAGCGATGGCCTGCTGGACGTCGTGGATCACCTGCCGCGCCCGACGGCAGCGCAGGGAATGGCCTTCGCTGCCGCGCTGCGTGTTATGCCGGAAGCGGTCGATAACGCCGTGTATGACGAGGTGCGTCAGCGGCTAATTCCATTCCCAGATCCCACGCTGCCGTCTCGCGACAAAGCGGAGGTCCTTGGACGCTACCTGACGGGCGGCATCGAGGTGCGCGGCGACGATGTCGTGGCGCTCGAGCGCATCCTGCCCAAGATCGATCCCAGCGATCTTGAGGCGATCGTCGGCGCCTCTGGCCTGAAGCCGAAGTCGCCGATCAGGAGCGGCAAGCCTGCGCGGAAAACGCCCGGCGCTCGAGCAAGGGATGTCTCTGCGCCAATGGGGCAGTTCAAACTCCCTGGCCGGCCCAAGCTCGCCGACTTCTTCAACGAGCATGTCATCGATATTGTCGCGGACGAGGAGCGCTACACGGCACTCGGCATCGGTTTTCCCGGGGGCATCATTCTGGAGGGTCCGACGGGCTGCGGAAAGACGTTCGCCGTCGAGCGGCTGGTAGAGCACCTGGGTTGGCCGTCGTTCAACATCGAGGCCTCCAGCGTCGCCAGCCCATACATCCATGAGACGTCGCGCAAGGTTGCGCAGGTCTTCGCCGACGCCATCAAGGCGGCTCCGGCCGTCATCGTGATCGACGAGATGGACGCCTTCCTGTCGAGCCGCGAAGCCGGCTCGCACCAGCACCACGTCGAGGAAGTCGCCGAGTTTCTCCGTCGCATCCCCGAAGCCGCCAGGAACCGGGTGCTGGTCATCGGCATGACGAACCAGGTCGATGCCATCGATGCGGCGATCCTCCGTCGTGGCCGGTTCGACCACGTCATCCACGTCGATCATGCAGGCAAGGAAGAGGTCGCCGCGCTGCTGACCACCCTGCTGGCCGACATCCCCAACGACGTGTCGGACGTGACCGAATTGGCGGCCGCGCTCGCGGGTCGGCCGCTGTCCGACGTCTCTTTCGTCGTCCGCGAGGCCGCCCGGCTCACCGCGCGCGGTAAGAAGGATCGGGTCGGGGCGGAGGAGATCGCCAAGGCGCTCGCCAAGAGCCCGTCGCGGGACGACGACCAGCGGCGGATCGGATTCTGACGATGACCACACCGACTGACACCGGGTTCGAGGGGTTGTCGGCGTTCGCGACCGACGTGGACGGTGCGATCGCCGCGGCTGACCGGATCGCGGCCGCAGCGCCCCGCGCGGCTGCACCACGCACGACGCAGGCGGACGCGCCGCCGACGCCAGTGCATCGGGACGGCGGCGCGATACCTGCCGGTCTGAAGAAGGTCGGCGGGTGGGTGATCGGGATCGGCATCCTGTTGGCGATCAAGGCCTGCATCTGGGGCGGCGTCCATGCCGTCAGCGACAGCGGCACGTCATCCTACACGACCACACCAACCGATCAGTCGAGCGTGTATGACTCGACGGACAGTTCCACGGAAACCTCGACCGACAACATGACGATCGGCGACGCGGTCGATGGTTCGACCAGCGACGATGGTGCTGCCGCCGACGATGCCGCGGTGCCGGCGGACGACGGTGCCGAGGCCAAGCCGATGCCTGGCTATGCGTCGCTCAGCCTGGCGGAGATCCGCTATTGCATGGCCGAGGACATCCGCGTCGGCGCCCAGAAGGCGGAGATAGACGGTCTGCAATACACCGATACCGATCGGTTCAACCGGAATGTCGATGGCTTCAATGAGGTCGTCAACGACTACAACAGCCGCTGCTCCAACCGGTCGATCCTGGCGAGTGATCGACCGATCGCCAGCTCGCAGGTCGAGGCGAAGCGGACGCAGCTCGAGACGGAAGGCCGTTCACGTGTCCAATGATCGGGCGTCGCAGCCCGTCAATCCTTTCGCCATCCTCGGCGTCACGACCCGGGACGATCGCACCCGTATCATGGAGGCGGCTGAAGAGCGTTCGCTGATCGCCGATCCCGAGATGTGCCAGCAGGCCCAAGCGACCCTTGTCAACCCGAGGCGCCGCCTGGAGGCAGAGCTTGGCTGGTTTCCAGGAACGGCGCCCAAGCTCGCTGAGACGGCTGCGTCATCGGCGGTGGGCGAGGTTATGGAATTGCCGCTGAGCGGGATTGCGAAGGCCAACGCCCTCGTCGTCGCCGCGTCGAATTGGACCGGACGGACCATCGACGAGCTCTGCGACTTCCTCGACGCTCTAACTACGGCCGCTGACGAAGTTGATGTGGAGCAGGTCGTCCGCGAAGTGAACGAGGATCGTGCGATCGCCGGCTTCCCCGCGGTCGCATCGGTCGATGTCGCGGCCGATGCGATCCGTGACCGTAGGCAGGCATGGCGAAGGGCGGCCATGACGGTGTTGGAACGGACGCCGACGGCCGAGATGGCCGAGGCGATGTTCAATCTGGTGGACAGGGTCGCGGAACAGCAGCGCTTCCCCCGTTTCCTGCACGAGCTGATCGACGATTACGCGCTGCGGGCGCAGCCGTTCATGGCGCGCGAGATCGCCGGGGCTGAACGCCTCGTGGAGAAGGCGCGCGGCTTGGCGGCGACGAGGCCGGACGCGCTGCCGCCGATCATCGAGGCGCTGAAGGAGCTCCTCGTGACCTGGGATGAGCTGACGCACCCGATCCAGATCAGCGCGACGCTGCGCGGCCAGCGCGACGAGGACAGCGAGAAGCTGGCGTTCACGGTCCGCGGCCTGTCGATCGACCTCTACAATGATCACAGTCTGCTGAACGAGTCGCAGCAGG
>JAFEEZ010000027.1 GCA_018240825.1 Pseudomonadota bacterium
CAACCCAGCGGCCCCGGCCTTCGCCGGAGCGACGGAGCAAAGAATGCCTCTCTACCTCAACGACGACCAGATGATGCTGCGCGACACGGCGCGCGATTTCATCGCCGATTCCGCCCCGGTCAAACACATGCGGAGCTTGCGCGACGCGGGCGACCCGACCGGGTTCAGCCGGGACCTGTGGAAGTCGTTTGCGGAGATGGGCTTTACCGGCATCCTGATCGGCGAGGATCAGGGCGGCCTCGGCCTCGGCCATGTCGAGGCGGGCGTGGTGCTGGAAGAGATCGGCCGCAACCTGTCGCCCTCCCCCTTCCTCACGACGGCGGTCGCCGCGGTCGAGGCGCTCAAGGGCACAGCGCAAGCCGCGAAATACTTTCCCGACATCGTCGCGGGCGAGACCGTCGCCGCGCTCGCGATCGACGAAGGTCCCAAGTTCCGCGATTCGATCGCGCTCAAGGCCGAACGATCGGGCAACGGGTTCAGGCTGACGGGCAGGAAGCAGTTCGTCGCCCACGGCCATGTCGCCGACCTGATCATCGTCGCCGCGCGCACCGGTGGGTCTCCTGATGACGCTGACGGGGTGACGTTGTTCGCGGTCGACCAGAGGGCCGCGGGGTTGACCGCCGAGGCCGAGCGCCTCGCCGATTCCAGTCTCGCCGCCCGCCTCGCGTTCGACGGCGTCGAGGTCACCGCCGACGCGGTGATCGGCGAGGTCGACGCCGGCCGCGACCCGCTCGACCGCCTGCTCCGCGCGGGCCGCACGGGCGCAGCGTCCGAAATGCTCGGCGTCGGCGGCGGCGCGATGGACATGACGGTCGACTATCTCAGGCAGCGCAGGCAGTTCGGCGTGCCGATCGGCAGCTTCCAGGCGCTCCAACACCGCGCCGCGCACCTTTACAGCGAGATGGAGGTGGCGCGCGCCGCCACTTTGCGCGCGCAACAAATGCTCGATTCGGACTCGGATCGCGCCGACGAAGCGGTTTCGGTCGCCAAGGCGCAGACGGGCCTCGCCACGACGCTCGCGGTGCAGGAGGGCGTGCAGATGTTCGGCGGAATCGGCATGACCGACGACTTCGACATCGGCTTCTACATGAAACGCCAGCGTGTCCTCGCCGAGATGTTCGGCGACGCCAACTTCCATGCGGACAAGCTAGCACGGTCGGCGGGGTATTGAGCACGTCCATTTCATCCGCCATTGCGAGCGAAGCGAAGCAATCCACCGCCCGTGGCTGGATTGCTTCGCTTCGCTCGCAATGGCGAAATGATTTGAAGGGTGGCCATGGCTGAAGACGATCCCGAACGCCCTGCGCGCAGTCCCGAACAGCTCATCGAAGGGCTGGTCGCCCTTCTCGACGTCGAGGAGCTCGACACCGATCTCTACCGCGGGATGAAGCTGCCCGGCGGACGGGGGCGCGTGTTCGGCGGACAGGTGATCGGCCAGGCGCTCCAGGCCGCGCAACGCTCCGCCGAGGGCAAGGACGCGCACTCGCTTCATGCCTATTTCATGCGCGCGGGCGACGATGCCCTGCCGATCGTCTATCGCGTGGTGCGCGATTTCGACGGCAAGAGCTTCGCGACCCGGCGCGTGATCGCGACTCAGAACGGCCAGCCGATTCTCAACATGGCCGCGAGTTTCCAGATTGCCGAAGGGGGCCTCCACCATCAGGACGCCTTCCCCGCCGACGTCCCGCCGCCGGAGGAGCTCAAGTCCGAAACCGAATTGCGCGTCGAGGCAGCGCGGCAATTGCCCGAGGAGCATCGCAAGCGCTTCCTCAACTGGAAGAGCCCGATCGATGTCCGGCCACTCCATCCGCGCAACTGGTTTTCGCCGGTCGCGCGCGATCCCGTGACGTACAGCTGGATCAGGACTCTCGCCCCGCTCGGGCACGACCCGGCGATGCATCGCGCGATTCTGGCCTATGCGAGCGATATGGGCCTGATGGCGACGAGCATGATGCCGCACGGAGTCAACTGGATGACGCCGGGGATGCAGACCGCGAGCCTCGACCACTCGATGTGGTTCCATGAGGATTTTCGCGCGGACGAATGGCTGCTCTACGCGATGGACAGCCCCTGGGCCGGGCACGGCCGCGGCATGAACCGGGGCAGCATCTTCACGCGCGACGGCCGCATGGTGGCGAGCGTCGCGCAGGAAGGGCTGATCAGAAAGCGCGAGCCGCGACCGTAACGCTTAGGGACTTTTCGCCTTGTCGTCGCTGACCGCGATGATCACGCCGCCCGCGACGATCGCCAGCGCCAGCACGGCAGGGATGATGGTGCTCCCGGCAAGCTTGTTCGACTTTGCACTCGGACTCGACGCGCGCACCGATTTTGCGACCGACAGCGATGCGGCGGGGTTGGCCGGCGCAGCCAGAGCGGGGGCCGTGGTCATCGACAGCGCCGCAAGAGAAACGGCCATGGTCCTGAAACGCATCACTAACTCCTTGAAATCTTGAGCATCGGCGGCGCGTCAACGGCGCGCACGCGGCATCGTTCCACACGATGCGGCAAACTGCCGCGCGATCGGACGAACGATGCGATTGCCGCGACGAGCGCCTAGATCGGCTGGCCGTCGTCGCTTTCGTAGAGCGCGAGATCGCGGTCGGTAATGCCGATCGCGCCGAACTGAGCGCGCCATTCAGCCATGTGCGGCGTTCGGAAATGCGCGTCGAGCGCGGCGCGGTCGCGCCAACGTTCGCTAACGTGGATGATACGCGGGTCGAGCACGTCCTGCGCATAATTATAGGCGAGGCAGCCGTCCTCCGCGCGGCTCGCCGCCAGCATCGCGGCCATCGCCGGGCGCGCCTTGTCGAGGGCGCCCTGCGGGATGCGCACCGTGCCGATGATAAGCAATGTCATACCGCGGTCCGGCCATATTCCTGCCTGGTCACCGGGTGGCTCGACGACAGCCCGCCATCGACCGCGATAGCCTGGCCGTTGACGTAGCTCGCGGCGTCGGAGGCGAGGAAAGCGGCGACTTCGGCGAGTTCCTCGGGCTGCGCGCCGCGGCGTAGCGGGTTGAGCCGGCCGACGCGATCCATCTTGCCGGCTTCGCGCGCATAATCGAACGTCGGCTTGGTCATGCCGGTTTCGGTCAGGCCGGGGCAGATCGCGTTGACGCGGACGTTCGAGCCGGAGAGTTGCTGCGCCGACACCTTGGCGAGGTTGATAACCCCCGCCTTTGACGCCGAGTAAGCCGGAGATCCCGCGCCCGAGCGGATACCCGCGACGCTGGCGGTCAGCACGATCGCGCCGCCGCCACGCTCAGCAATCTTCGGCGCGGCGTGCTTGATCGCGAGATAGGGCCCGATCAGGTTCACGCGCAGCACCTCGGTGATCAGCCCGACGTCGGTGTCGAAAATGTTCGCCATCCCCCCCGAAATCCCGGCATTGGCGAAGATGATGTCGAGCCCGCCGAACCGGTCGACCGCAAGGCCGACGGTGCGGATCACGTCCTCCTCCAGCCCGGCATCCATCGGGATCGCGACCGCATTTCCGCCGGCGTCGACAATGGCCTTTGCCGTTGCGTCCGCGCCTTCGGTTTTGTCGGCGACGACCACCTTCCCGCCCTCGCGCGCGAACAGCATCGCGGTGGCGCGGCCGATGCCCGATCCGGCGCCGGTGACGATGATCGATTTGTTGGTGAACCTGGCCATCTCTCACTCCGTTCGTTTCGAGCGAAGTCGAGACACGCTTGTACGCGCCTGGCCCCGTTTCTCGACTTCGCTCGAAACGAACGGGGGTCGATTGCAGCCGCTAAATCGTCACGCCTCCATCCATCACGATTGTCTGCCCGGTGGTGAACGCCGCCGCTTTCGAGGCGAGGAACACCACGCCGCCCGCGATATCCCCCGGATCGCCGATGCGGCGGAGCGGGACGCTGCGGTTCGCCGCCTTCTGCCGCTCGGGATCTTCCCACAATGCTCGCGCGAAATCGGTCTTCACCAGCCCGGGCGCGATGCAGTTCACGCGGACATTGTCCGGTCCATATTCGTGCGCCAGGTTGCGCGCGAGTTGCATGTCCGCGGCCTTGGAAATGCAATAGGCGCCGATCGCGGTCGACCCGCGCAAGCCGCCGATCGACGAGATGATGATGATCGATCCGTCCCGCCGCGCGCGCATTTCGGGCGCGACCATCGAAATCAGCCAGTGGTTCGACACGATATTGTTGTCGAGGATCTTGCGGAATTGCTCGTCGCTGATCCCCTCTTGCGGGCCGTAATAAGGGTTCGACGCGGCGTTGCAGACGAGTATGTCGATCCGCCCGAACGCCGCGCGCGTTTCGTCGACGAGGTTCTGCAGCGCCGCCTTGTCCGAAATGTTCGCGGCGACCGCGATCGCCGTACCCTCGCTATATTTGGCGTTGATCTCGGCGGCGACCGCATCGCAAGCATCCTGCTTGCGGCTCGAAATGACAACCTTGGCCCCATGCTCGGCGAGCTCGAACGCCGACGCCTTGCCGATCCCCTTGGTTGACCCGGTGATGACCGCGACCTTACCGGTCAGATCGAATAGCGACATGCTTCTTCTCCCATCCGTCGCCCGGGCGGAGGCCGGGACCGCTGGCGATTTCGCGCCACCGCCGGCGATCCCGGCCTGCGCCGGAATGACGCCAAGTTCCTACGCCCCCGCCTTCTGCGCGAATTCCCACGCCGCATCGGCGAGCCGATACACGCCCGCCGCCGACTTTTCGGCCTGCGCCGAGGACGCCGTGCCCTCGACAATGCGTTTCTTGATGCCCTGGACGATCCCCGTCAGCCGGAACAGATTGTACGCGAAATACCAGTTGAGGTCGGGCACGCCCTCGCGCCCGGTCGCCGCGCAGTAACGCGCGACAATGTCGTCGATCGTCGGAATGCCGCTGTCGCCGCCGGCGACGCCCATCACGCCCGATCGTCCTTCCGGCGCGGTGACCCAGCTCATCAGGAAATAGCTGAAATCGGCGAGCGGATCGCCGAGCGTCGACAATTCCCAATCGAGCAGCGCGATGACGCGGTTTTCGGTCTTGTGGAACATCATATTGTCGATGCGGTAATCGCCATGGACGACCGAGGTGCGCGTCTGTTCGGGGATCGTGCGCGGCAGGTACTCGATCAGGTTCTCAACCGCGGGCATGTGCTCGGTTTCGGCGAGCTTGTACTGCTTGGTCCAGCGCGCGACCTGGCGCTCGAAATAATTGCCCGGCTTGCCGTAATCCCCCAGCCCCGCCGCAACGTAATCGGTGTTGTGGAGCGCGGCGAGCGTGTCGCACATCGCGTTGTAGATGCCGGTCCGTTCGGCCGGCGCGTAGTCCGGCAGCGTGCCGTCCCACAGATTGCGCCCGTCGGCGAATCCCATGACGTAGAAATCGGTGCCGATCACTGCCGGATCGGTGCACAGGCCATAAGGCCGCGCGACCGGGAAGCCCGTCGGATAGAGGCCAGCAATCACCCTGTATTCGCGATCCACCGCGTGCGCCGAGGGCAGCAAATTGCCGAACGGCTTGCGGCGCAGGACGTAGTCGCCCGACGCGGCGCTCAATTTGTAGGTCGGGTTCGACTGGCCGCCGGCGAACTTTGTGTAGTTGAGCGGCCCCGCCAACCCGTCGACGTTCGCCTCCATCCATCCCGTCAGCTTGTCGAGGTCGAGCGCATTCTTCTCGTCGACCGCGATCGTCTTGGGGGCGTCGTCGGGATGCTCCCCCATATCAGCTGAACTCGATCACGCTGCGTGCGGCGTCGCCCTTGCGCAGTTCGTCGAACGCGTGATTGATTTTCTCTAGCGGCATGCGCTCGGCGATGATCGTGTCGAGGTCGAGCAGCCCGCGCAGGTAGAAATCGACCAGACGCGGGATGTCGACCGGGAAACGGTTGCCGCCCATCAGCCCGCCCTGCAACTTCTTCGAGCCCAACAGGTCGAGCGCCGACAGCCCAACCTTGCTGCCGAGTGGCATCATGCCGAGGATTGTCGCGGTGCCGCCGCGACGCAGCACCTTGACCGCCGTTTCCGCCGACGCTTCGCGCCCGACCGCCTCGATCGCGTGATGCACGCCGCCTTTGGTCAGCTCGACCACCTCGGGCACCGTGTTCTCGGCGGTCGCGTCGAAACTGTGCGTCGCGCCGAGCTTCTCCGCCAGCGCGCGCTTCTCCGCCACGGGATCGAGCGCGATGATCTTGCCCGCGCCGGCAATTTTGGCGGCATTGACCGCGGCCAGCCCGATCCCGCCGCACCCGACCACGCACACCGTCTCGCCCGGCGTCACCGGGCTGGCGTTGAACACCGCCCCTGCTCCGGTCGTGACGGCGCAGCCGAGCAGCGCCGCGCGGTCGAGCGGCATGTCTGGGTCGATCGCAACGCAGGCATGTTCGTGGACCAGCATCATCTCGGCATAGGCCGACAGGTTGAGCATCTGGTGGACCGGCTCGCCTTTCAGCGTGAGGCGCGGCGGCGCGTCCTTGGCACGTCTGGTGTCGCTCGAAATGCACAGCGACATGCGGCCCGACACGCAGAATTCGCAATGCCCGCAAAACGCGGACAGGCACGTGACGACGGCGTCGCCGACCTTGACCGTGCGCACCTCGTCGCCGACCGCCTCGACGATGCCGGCCGCTTCGTGCCCCGGGATTGCGGGCAACGGCGTCGGATACGCGCCATCGACGAAGTGAAGGTCCGACCGGCACACCCCGCACGCCGCGGTGCGGATCAACACCTCGTGCGGGCCCGGCTTCGCGACGTCGACTTTACAGATTTCGAGCGGCTTCTTCGCTTCGAACAGTACGGCTGCTTTCAATTCAAAACTCCCAAATCATCCGCTCGCTTCGAGCGAAGTCGAGAAGCAGCACCGGCAATCAGTGTCTCGACTTCGCTCGACACGAACGGGGACTAACGCGAAACCCCGATATCCCCGCTGGACGGCAGATCGGCCTTGTAGTCCGCATACTTGCCGAACTCGTTGCGCGCGATTGCGCGGTTGTGGACTTCGTCCGGCCCATCGGCGAACCGAAGCGTCCGCATCGCCGCCCATTGATGCGCCAGCGGAAAGTCGTCCGATACGCCGCCGCCGCCATGCGCCTGGATCGCATCGTCGAGGATCTGGAGCGCCATGGTCGGCGCCTGCACCTTGATCATCGCGATTTCAAGCTGCGCCGACTTGTTGCCCGCCTTGTCCATCATGTCGGCGGCCTTGAGGCAGAGCAGCCGCGTCATTTCGATGTCGATCCGCGCTCGCGCGATGCGCTGTTCCCAGATCGAATGGTCCGCGATTCGCTTGCCGAACGCGACGCGGCTCAACAGCCGCTTGGCCATCGCCTCGATCGCGGTCTCCGCCGTGCCGATCGTGCGCATGCAATGATGGATGCGCCCCGGCCCCAGCCGCCCTTGCGCGATCTCGAACCCCCGCCCTTCGCCGAGCAAGACATTTTCGACCGGCACGCGGACGTTCTCGAGCGCCACCTCGCCGTGACCATGCGGCGCGTGGTCGTAACCGTAGACCGACAGCATCCGCTCGATCTTCACGCCCGGCGTGTCCATCGGCACCAGAATCTGGCTTTGCTGCTGGTGGCGTTTGTTGTCGGGATTGGTCTTGCCCATCACGATCGCGACCGCGCAGCGCGGATCGCCGACCCCCGAGGACCACCATTTGCGGCCGTTGATCACATAATGATCGCCGTCGCGGACAATGCTGGTCTCGATGTTGGTGGCGTCCGATGAAGCGACCGCCGGCTCGGTCATCAGGAAGGCCGAGCGGATCTCGCCGTTCATCAGCGGCCGCAGCCATTTCTCCTTCTGCTCGCGCGTACCGTAGCGATGAAACACTTCCATGTTGCCGGTGTCGGGCGCCGAGCAATTGAAGCATTCCGACGCCCAGCCGATCTTGCCCATCTCCTCGGCGCATAGCGCGTATTCGAGGTTGGTGAGCTGCGTTCCCTCGAACTCGAAACTGTCGTCGACATGCGTCTGGCCCGAATGCGGCGGCATGAAGAAGTTCCACAGGCCCTGCGCCTTGGCGATCGCCTTCACCTCTTCGATCACCGGAATGACCTTCCAGCGATCGCCCTCATGCGATTGCCGGTGATACTCGTAATTTCGCGGCGCGATTTCCTTGTCGATAAACGCCTTCACCCGATCGCGGAAATAGGTTTCGCGCTCGCTCAATGTGAAGTCCATCGCATCGCTCTCCTCTGGCTGTCCCGGAATCGGCTAGACCATACCGCGTTTTCGGTAAAGGTGTTGAATCCGATATGCGGCCCGGTGAAAAAGATTCGAAAAGCGAGATTTCCGCGACGGAAAACCGCTGGTTATGCGTCGCGAAGCTGATAAGCTTTCGTCATGGGGCAAGGCGATACCGCAGAAATGGATGAAGCAACGGGCACGAAGCGTTTCCGCGCGAAACGCAACGCGATCCTGGCGGCGGCGTCCGAAGCAATCAACGAACAAAGCGCGAAGGGCATGACCTTCGCCGATGTCGCGCGCCGCGTCGGGCTCAACACGACCAGCGTCACCTATTACTTCAAGCGCAAGGAAGACCTGGCGCAGGCGTGTTTCGAACACACGTTGTTGACGCTCGGCGATATGCTCGACGAAGCGGGAGACCAGCCGACGCCGGAGGCGCGGGTCGCCAGATATCTCTCGCTCAACATGGCGCGGTACGCGCGGATTCGGGAAAAGGGCGAACGTGAACTCGCCGGGCTGAGCGACTTGCGCGCGATGGAGGAGCCGATGCTGGGCCGGCTGATGGCTGGCTGGCGCGACATCTTCCGCCGCGCACGCGCATTATGGGGCGAACCCGCCGGCCTCCGGCAGAAAGACCTGAATGGCGCGCGCGCGCACGTATTGCTCGAAAACACTTTCTGGATCCCGGCATGGATCAGCCGCTACGATCTCGACCAGTTCGGTCGCGTCGAGGCGCGGTTGATGGACCTGTTCCGCCATGGCGTCGCGCCGAAGGGCGCGGTCTGGTCGCCA
The DNA here is from genome assembly GCA_018240825.1 of Pseudomonadota bacterium. GTDB lineage: Bacteria > Pseudomonadota > Alphaproteobacteria > Sphingomonadales > Sphingomonadaceae > Sphingomonas. The sequence goes on from JAFEEZ010000027.1 coordinate 8,941, forward strand.
ACGATGCTCCAGATCGAGCATGAGGAAGCGGAACCGGGTCGCGAGGCGTTTCTGCGCGCCGCGACGCGGCTGATCAACGAACTCGGCTATCGCGGCGCATCGGTGCAGAAGATCGCGTCGGAACTCAACGTCACCAAGGGCAGCTTCTATCACCATCTCGACGCCAAGGACGACCTCGTCATCGAATGTTACAAGCGAAGCTTCGACACGATCATCGAAGCGCAGCAGGCCGGCGAGAATACGGGTGGCGACTGGTGGCATAAATTGTCGAGCGTGATCGCGACATTGCTGGACGTGCAGTTCTCGGAACGGGGGCCCCTTCTCCGCACGACCGCGCTGACCGGACTGCCGCGACAAGTGCGAAGCGCGATGATCGACCGGTCGAACCGGATCGCGCGACGTTATGCCGGCATGTTGTCGGACGGCGCGGCTGAGGGATCGATCCGCCCGGTCGACGCGCTTATCGTCAGCCAGTCGCTGATGGCGCTTCAGAATGCAGCGTTCGACATGCGCAAATGGGCTAGCACGATGCCGCGCGAACGCGCGGTGGCGATGTATGCCTCGACGCTAGCGTTCGGCATGTTCGACGATCGCGCCGCCGCGCACGACGCGAACTAAGTTCGCGACGAGACGCGGAAGCGCGGCCGGTGGGCTTTAGCCCGTCCGACGACGCGGCTTTGCCGCGGCGCTGTCAAGCCTGTGGCCCACCGCGGCAAAGGCGCGTCGTCGACCGAACTGCGCTCGTCGGCCCGACGGGCGCGTCTCGCCGCTAGCGGGACTAGCGACGTGCGCTTGCCCACTTCAGCAACACCCCTGCCCGCCAGTAATGGAAAATCGCCCAGGGCGTGATCGCGGCGAAGATGAACATCGCGTAGCGGAGCGATTCCGCACCATAGGCCGGCTTCAACAGCGTGCTGACTCCCCCGACCAACGCCGGCCCAAGCCCCAGCCCGATCAGATTGTTGACCAGCAACGTGATGGCCGACCACATCGCGCGCTGCCGAATGGGCGCTTCGCTTTGAATCAGCGAAAAGGTGGGACCGAGGTAGCAGCTCGTGAAGAACAACGCGGCCATGTATGAGGCTACCGCTACCGTCACGCTTGAGGTCGAATAGAACCACACCGTGAAAGGCAAGGCGCATGTCTTCAACACCGCAACCATGGTGGCCTGAACATGCAGGCCTCCGCTGCGCGCGAGATGGTCCGCCAGCTTGCCGCTGCCGATCGTCCCCGCCAAGATCACCAACGCCGCCGCCGGCGCGATTTTCCAGGCGATGTCGAGCGGTCCAAACGCGAACGAGCGTTGGAGATAGGATGGTCCGAACGCGGAATGCCCGTATCCGATCATCGACGTCAGCGTGAAGCCCATGATGACGTGCAACGCCGCCCGGTTGGCGAGCAGCGCGCGCAAGCTTTCCATGAAGCTCGGCTGGTCGTCGCGCTGGACCGCGAGTTGCGCATCCGACAGCCCGCGTTTGGGTTCGGGCACGAGCGCCCAGATCAACAACGCCAGCGCCAGGCCGGGCAGGCCCACGACATACAACGCCATCCGCCAGCCGTAGAAAAACAGCACGGTGCCGCCGATCGTCGTGCCCATCGCGGCGCCGAGCCCGACGCCCAGCGAATAGATCGCCATCGCCCCGGTGCGCTTGTCGGGCGGATACAGGTCGGCGATGATCGAGTGACTTGGCGGGCTCGATCCGGCCTCACCGACGCCGACGCCGATGCGCGCGCCGAGCAACTGCCAGAAGTTCATCGCCAGCCCGCCCAACGCCGTAAATCCGCTCCAGATCGCCAGCGCGATCGCGATGATTCGGACGCGGTTGCTGCGATCGGCCAGCCGGGCCACCGGCAGCCCAAGCCCGGCATAGAAGATCGCGAACGCAGTTCCGCTGATAATCCCCATGGCGAAATCGCTGACGTGCAGGTCGCGAATGATCGCTTCCTGCAGGATCGCCAGAATGGACCGGTCCATATAGCTGAAGAAATAAGCGAGCGTCAGCAACAGCAACGTCAGCGCGCGGCGTTTCGCAACGAAGGTCGCCTGGACTTCGGGCAGGCTGGTCGGGGAGGACACGGGGCACAACCTTTTACTCGGCACAAAAACAGCCCCGCCGCGCCGGCGATGGCGCGACGGGGCTCGACGAAATCAGTCAGGCAAGGTCAAAACTTCACCGAGGCGCCGATCTTGAACTGCCGTCCCAGCGGATTGCCGATGAACGGCTCGTAATTGTAATCTTCGCGGGCGAAGGGCGGATCGCGGTCGAAGATGTTGATCACCGTTCCCGTCAACGTGACATTGTTCATCAACTTGACCTGCACGTTGAAATCGACCGTCACGAAATTGCCGATATCGGCCCCTGCATAATAAGCGGTGCCCGCCGCAGACAGCGAGGTATCGAGCGCGAACGGCCCGGTCTTGGTGTCGAAACGTTGATCGTGCAGCCCGTCGGTATAATAGACCGTCAGGCGGGTGTCGATCGGCCCGCCGCCAAGGTCCAGGAACGCCTGGCCCTTCCACTGCGGCAACGGATAGAGCGTCGACTGATAGTTGAGCAGCCCGACACCGTCGAACGAATTCGCCACCTGGACGCCCGCCACCGAAATCGCGCTGATCCGATTGCTGATCGTGTAGGTCGCGTCGACACCGATGCCGAAGCGCAGGTTCGAATTGAGGAACTGGCTCGACCGGTATTCGGCGCTGATGTCGATGCCCGAGTTGGTCTGCGACGCGCCGTTCTGATAGAAGGTGTTGACGCGCGCAACATTGGCTACCGTCGTCGCCGCGGTGCATGCGCCGGTGGTGAACGTAAAGCGCGCCGCCAGCGTCGGGTTGGTCGCGCAGGTGTTGGCGGCGCCGGCGGGGAACAAGGTCGCCACCATCGCCGCCAGCGGATCCGCGACGATCGCGTCGGTCAGGTCATAGCGGAAATAGTCGACGCTCGCGTGGAAGCCGCCGAATTTGAGCAGGATGCCGCCCGAATAATTCTTGGACTTTTCCGGCTTCAGATTGGGGTTGCCGTTGACGTCGACCGGCGTGAAGGTCGATCCGATCAGTTGCAACGCGGTGACGAAACCGGTCGAGATGTTGGCCAGCGTCGGCGCGCGGAACGTCGTCCCGAAGCCGCCGCGGACGGCGAGCCAGTCGGTGATTTGCCAGCGCGCGCGGATTTGCGGGTCGAACGTCGAACCCACGCCGCCGCCATAATCCTCGTACCGAGCGGCGAGTTGCAGGTTGAACGTGTCGAACACCGGCAGCTGCGCCTCCGCGAACAGCGCATACACGCCGCCCTTCAGATACTGGTTCCGCCCGGTGCCGAGGAACGCGAACGCGCCGTTCGGCGCGGCCGGCCCGAGCGCCGTCGGCGAGCAGGCCGCCGGGTTGGTGTTGCCGGTGATCGGCGTATCGCGGCACGGGTTGGACTGGATGTTGTTGTTGTTTCCGTAAACCGTGCTGAACCGGTTATAGCGGTACTGCGCGCC
>JAFEEZ010000280.1 GCA_018240825.1 Pseudomonadota bacterium
CGGTGCGTCGCCTGGTCGGCGAAGAACGCAACAACCTCGCCGATCGGCATGTCGCCGGGCAACGTCTCGGGATTGCGCGTCATCACCTGTTCGGCCTGAAGGAAGTCGAGCGGATCGACCGTATATTCCTGCAGAATATGCCGCCCGCGGCGCGCGATCTTTTCGGTCAGGATGGACCGCCGCATGATCAACACGCTGACCGCGTAAGCGCCGACCGAAGCCGCGGTCATCGCGGGCAGATCGGCGAAATGGCCGGTGACCTCCACCGCGAAGAATGCGCCGGTCAGCGGCGCGCGCATCGCCCCGCTCATGATCCCGGCCATGCCCGCCATCGCCCAGAAGCCGGCAGGCCCGGGCAAGAACTGTCCCAGGGCTACGCCGAGCGCGCCGCCCAGGATAAGCAAGGGCGCCAGCACGCCGCCCGACGTGCCGGATCCCAGCGCGACGAGCCATACCACCGCTTTCACCACCAGCAGCGCCAGCACCACGCGAAGCGTCATCGACCCGTCGAGCAGCGCCTGGATGTTCGAATAACCCGCGCCGAGCACGTGCGCGTCGATCAGCCCGCCGAGGCCGACGACGATCCCGCCGAGCGCGGGCCACCAGAACCAATGGACCGGCAAGCGGTGGAACAGATCCTCGACCTTGTAGAGCGCGACCGACAGCAACGCCGCCTCCAGCCCGGCCAGGACGCCGGTGGCGAGCGAACCCGACGCCGCCTGCCGCCAATCGAGCGCAACCGCCGGGAATGGAAACAGCGCTCCCGAGCCGACCAGGGCGGGACGGCAGGCGAACGACACCAGCACCGCTGTCACTACGGGGACGAAACTGCGCGGTTTCCATTCGAACAGCAAAACCTCGATCGCAAGCAGGATCGCGGCGAGCGGCGTGCCGAAAATACCCGTCATGCCCGCCGCGGCGCCCGCGACCAGCAGCGTCTTGCGCTCTGCGGCGCTCAGCTTGAACCGCTGCGCGAACAGCGATCCGATCGCTCCGCCCGTCATGATGATCGGTCCTTCGGCGCCGAACGGCCCCCCACTGCCGATCGAAATCGCAGAGGACAGGGGCTTGAGCAGCGCAACCTTCAGCGACAACCGGCTTTCGCCGTAAAGGATCGCCTCGATCGCTTCTGGGATGCCGTGCCCCTTGATCTTTTCGGTCCCGAACCGCGCCATCAAGCCGATCAGGAGTCCGCCGATCGTCGGGACCGCCACCGTCAACAAGCCGAGATGCGCCGCGGTGATCTCGACCGGTGCGGCCGACAATCGCCCGAACCAGAACAGGTTGGTTGCGACCGCGATCAGCCGGATCAGCAACCACGCGCCCAGCGCCGCCCCCGCCCCGATCGGCGCCGCCGCCGCGGTCAGCATGATCATGCGCATGTCGGCGCTATGATCGCCCAGCGGACGGGCTTTATCGGCGAAAGTGGAATGAAGCGGCATGAGCATCCGTGTTGCGAGAGAAAGGCGCGGCTCTATATCGCGATGCGATATTGTTCAATCGAAGGACATCCGGCTAATGTCGAGCGCTCGTGAATTGACCGACGCCGAATATGCGGCGCTCGCCGACTTCCGACACACGTTGCGTCAGTTCCAGGCGTTCAGCGAAGAACAAGTGGCGGAATTCGGCCTGACGCCGCGACAACATCAGACGTTGCTTGCGATCCGGGGCGCAGGATCGAACCCGGTGGCGATCGGTCATATCGCCGAACGGCTGTTCGTGAAGCCGCACAGCGCTTCCGGACTGGTCGTTCGTCTGGAAGCGCTCGGGCTGGTGGCGCGCCAATCGTCGCCTCACGACGCGCGCCAGGCGCTGATCGATCTCACACCGCGGGCGCAAGACCTGCTGGACCGGCTGTCGGCGGTGCATCGCGACGAAATCGTGCGAATGCGACCGATGCTGAAGAGGCTGCTCGACACGATCGCGTGATTCGGCCGGACGCCCGACCGACTGTTGATTTTATATCGTAACGTGATATAAATCCCGGTCAGGAGAGCCGGCCGGATGCACATGTTGCTGGTCATCGTCGGATCGATTGGGCTGATCGTCGGGAGCGCCGCGGCTGCGGTCTTGCTCTGCTGGGCCCTGTGGAGCCTTTTCCGGCTGGCCGGTCATCCCGCCTGGGGTCCGCCGCTGGTCGTCGTACCTGTCATCCTATGGGCCGCGAACCTGTTGCCGAACAATGATTTCCTGCGTTTGACGCTGGTGTTTGCGGTGCTGGCCGCGATCCCGTTCTGCGTGGAGGGACGGGCGTGGCGGATCGCGCAGGTCGAACAGCGACGCGCGACTGGCCCCGCCGGCGCGAGTTGAACGATGCCAATCGCGCCCACCACGCCATATCCGGTCCTGGCCGCCTGCATCGGCCAGGACCGAGCGCCGCGCCCCGAAGAGATCGAACGCGTCGCGCATCGTGTCCTGCGTGAAGGACTGAGCGTCCGGCGCGACGCGGCGGCTCGGAACCTTGCGGTTCGTGTGGCGCGGATCGCCCTGTTCGGCGGCCGCAACGCAGACTGAATCCGTCAAACCGGGCTTGGCAGATCCCGCGCCAGCTCCGCGAGCAACCACTCGCGAAACCGCTTGATTTTGGCAACGCCGCGCCGCGCCTCTGGATAGACCAGCCAATAGGCATAACCCCGCGTCGACACCTGCTCGAATGGCCGCACCAGTCGGCCCTCGGCGAGATCATTACGCCAGAAAAATGGCGTGAGCATCGCCACGCCTTGCCCCGCCATCGCCGCATGCCCCTCGTGCGCCTGGCTATCGAGACGAACGCCGGGGCGCGGCGGCCCCTCGGGAACGTCGACCCCCGCCTCGCGCAGCCAGAACGGCCACCACGGATCGTGTGGGCTGATTTGCGGCACGCGGAGCAAATCCGCGGGCGCGAGCGGCCCGTGCCGCCGCAGGAACCCGGCCGAACACATCGGCGTGAAGTCGATCGTGACCAGCAATTCCTGATGGACGCCTGCCCAACCGCCAAGCCCGGCGCGAATCGCAACGTCGAATTCGTCGCCAGCGAAATCAGCCAGCGCATCGCTGGTCGACAGCCGAACCGCCATTTCGGGATGATGCATCTGAAAGCTGCCAAGCCGCCACACGAGCCACGTGTTGGCGAAAGTGTTCGACGTGGACACCGTCAACACGCCCTCGTCGTCTGCGCGGATCGCGCCGAACGCCTGGTCGATAGCGTCAAACGCGCGCGTGATCTGCGGCGCGGCGCGGCGGCCGGCCTCGGTCAGCACGACGCGACGCTTCTCCCGCCGGAATAGCGGCGCGCCGAGCCGTTCCTCCAGTAACTTGATCTGATAACTGACCGCCGCCTGGGTCATGCCGAGTTCGGCCGCGGCGTTGGTGAAATTCTCATGTCGGGCTGCCGCTTCGAAAACGCGGACGGCTGCAAAGGGAGGCAAACGGCGCACTGCCAGTACATAAGTCCAGCTTGTTACCTCTGTCCAACGATTTGTTGGCGCCGCGCATCGAGGTCGCGCATATCGCGGTGGCTAGCGACACCCCTCCGACCGACGAAGGAATTGACCGTGCGTGACGATTTCCTGAGCGGTGATTGGGCCGCCAACCGCCATCATATCACCGCCAACATGCATAAGATGATTGGCCGCATATCGCGGCTCATCGGCGACACGTTCGACGCGCTGACCCGCCAGCAGTTCGACGCGCCATGGCAGCGGCGCTGGCGCCAGGTGAAGATTAAGAAAGTGGCCTGATCCCAAGTCCTTCCGTCGCACCGGGCTTGATTCGGGGCCCGCCTTTCCGCCACAAAGGTACGAAGCGGGGCGCCGGACCAAGTCCGGCATGACGAAGGAGTGGAATAATCCACCTTGCCATCATCGCCGCCCTGGCGTCTTTCGCGACGATGCCGAACGCGACCTTTACTCCGATGACCTGGCCCGACTTGACCAGCCGTCCGCGTCCTGCGCCGCAAGCGACGATCTCCTACGGGGCGGACGATTATCAGAAGGTCGATATCTGGCTTCCCGTCGGCCCGGGCCCTTTCCCTGCTGTGTTGATGGTTCACGGCGGGTGCTGGACGACGGGCATCGCCGACCGCAGCCTA
>JAFEEZ010000281.1 GCA_018240825.1 Pseudomonadota bacterium
CTGTTTCTCGCTCTCGCAGTCGCTTCGTTGTCCGCCACGCCGGCGCTCGCCGCGCCGTGCAAGGACGCCAAGGGCAAGTTCATCAAATGTCCGGAAAAGAAGCCGGTGCGCTGCAAGCTGCACGGCAAGTTCGCCAAGTGCGGCACGCCGGGCGCCAAGCCGGCCTGATCGCCAGGTTTCGCCGGCGACTCGCCCCCCGCGAGTCGCCGGCGGACACCGCTGGCAATCAATGCTGGCAATGTTGGATTTTGCCTGACATCACGGCGGGCTCTTTGACATCGCGATCATGCCAGCCCCATCCCCGGTTCCATTGTCCCTCGTGCGCAGACTGGAACGCGAAATTTTTTCCGCGAGCGTTATGGGTGGTTTCTGCTCACGCAGGCGCACTGGTTTTTCGGCATTCGCGCCAGTGTGACCCAATGTGACCTTTCGCGGCTCAGCGCTCCGCGATCGCCGCCAAAATATCCCCCGCGACGTGGCTCAGCGTGTCGTCGCGCGCGCCCATTACGACCACGCGGTCGCCGCCCTGCGCCAGGTCCGCAATTGTCGCCGCGGCCTCCGCGCGATCGGCGATGTGGCGCCCGTCGCAGCCTTTGGCCACCAGATCGGCGACGATATCGGCGCTGGTCACTTCGCGCGCGACGGTGCCGCCATAATAGGCCGGGTCGGGCAGGATCAGAACGTCGCCGGGCTTCAGGTTCGCCGCGAACGCGTCGACCAGTTCGCGGCGCATCACCTTGAGCGGACCGTAACCGTGCGGCTGGAACAGGATCAGCAGCCGCCCGGGAAAGGCGTGGAGCGTGGTCAGGGTCGCGGCGATCTTGTCGGGGTTGTGGCCGAAATCGTCGAGCACGCTGACCCCTCGCGTCTCGCCGACCAGCTCGAATCGGCGGCGCAGCCCGGTGAACCCGCCGATCGCCACCGCCGCCTCGTCGAGCGCGACTCCGGCGGCGCGTGCGGCGGCGATCGCGGCGAGCGCGTTGGAGATATTGTGGCGGCCGGGCGCCTGCAGCTCGACCGGGATCGGGTCGTGACCGCGAACCACCAGCGTGAAGCTCGCGCCATAGGGGCGTTCCTCGATGTCGACGGCGGTGAATTCGGCGTCGCTATCGATACCGAAGCCGATCACCTTGCGCGCCGGCACGGTCCGCGCCAGCGTCGCGCCGTCGGGATTGTCGAGGTTGATCACCGCCAGTTCGGCCCTGGCGATGAAGTCGCCGAACAATTGGTTCAGCTCGTCGAGGCTCTTGTGGTCGAGGCTGACGTTGTTGAGCACCGCGACGCGGGGACGGAACAGCGCGATCGACCCGTCGCTCTCGTCGACCTCGCTGACGAACGCGTCGCCACCGCCGACCAGCGCGCTCGCGAAGGGAGCGTTGGGGGTCGCGAAATTCTTCATCACTGCGCCGTTCATCACCGTCGGATCGCGGCGCGTGGCATGGAGGATCCAGCCGATCATGCCGGTGACGGTCGACTTGCCGCTGGTCCCGGCGACGCCGATCGGCATGGTGCTGTCGTTGAACAGTTCGGCGAGCATCTCCGCACGGGTGCGGCGCTCGCACCCCAGCCGTTCGGCGGCGACCATGTCCGGCACGGTCGGCTCGATCGCGGCGGAAGCGACGACGACCTGGCCGGGCGACGTTATCCCGCTCCCGTCCTGCGGGAACAGCGCCACGCCCAGATCGCGGAGATAGTCGAACTTGGCGGGCAGCCGCGCTTGGTCGAGGCTGCGGTCGGAGCCTGCGACTTGGCGCCCCCGCGCCGCCAGGATCATCGCCAGCGGCATCATCCCCGACCCGCCGATGCCGACGAAGAACGCGGGTTTGTCGGTAAAATCTGCGGATGTGTTGGCGTCGGACATAGGATGCGGCTATCCCCGCTTTCGAACGGGGGAGCAAGGCGCGCTTCCCCATTCCCATTCGTGTCGAACGGAGGTTGGTGTGAAGATTGCCGTCATGGCCCCCGCCAACCGGGTCGAGGAACACGCGCTCGACGCCGTGCCGGCGCTCGCGGCCGAATATGGCGTCGAACTGGTGATCGACCCGCAGAGCTGGGCGTCGGGCGGCGGGCACACCTGGGCGGGGCCGGATCAGCACCGCGCCGACACCTTTCTCAAGTACGCCAACGACCCCAGCTATCACGCGATCTGGTTCGCGCGCGGCGGCTATGGATCGAACCGGCTGTTCCCGCTGATCTTCCCGCATCTGGAAGAGGCCGCGAAGCGCAAGGCCTATATCGGCTATTCGGACATGGGGTTCCTGTTGGGGGCGCTTTATGCCCGCAAGATCGGACGGCCGATCCACGGCCCGATGCCGGTCGACATCAACCGCAAGGTCGGCGGGCCCGAATGCGCGGCGCGGACGCTCGCGTGGCTGACGAAAGGCGACAAGTCGGCGCTCGAGCCCGGCATTATCGGCACGGGGAAGCCGGCGGCGGCGTTCAACCTGTCGATCCTGGCGGCGATGATCGGCACCAAATGGCTGCCCGACCTTGCCGACCACGATCTGCTGGTCGAGGAAGTCAGCGAACATCTCTATCGCGTCGACCGCATGATGTTCACTGTCGCCAACGCGACTCAGTTGTCAGGGATCAACGCGTTGCGGGTCGGAACGATCACGCTGCCCCCCGCCGACGGTCAGGCCGATTTCGGTCATACGCCCGACCAGATCGCCTGGGACTGGTCGAAGCTGATGAAGAAACCGTACGAAGGCCGCGCGATGATCGGCCACGACGCCAACAACCATGTCGTGCCGTTCGGGCAGATAATTCCCAGGGACTGACCCAATCCGGGCGCAGCGCCGAGCCGCCTCTTCGGCGGCGAACACATTGCTAACGATTTGCGGTTAGCAGGGGAGGCGCCGGGAGGGCGCTACGTGCCGCAGACGCTTGAAGCTTATCACGCCGAGATCGAAGCGATGATCGCCGAGGGCGAGACGCTGGTCGCCGCCCGCGATCCCGCCACCGCCAGGCATCTGAAGCGCCGCGTCGCCGATTCGATGCTGTTGATCGCGTCGTATCAATTGTTCGTCCACCGCCAGGTCTTCGCGCCGCTGCTCGGCCAGCCCGATCCGGCGGTGCGGTCGCGCGTCAACGAAGTGAAGGTCGAGTGCATCGCGTTGACGGAGGACATCCGCTTCAACGTCAAGGATTTCCTCGCTGATGAATCCCCGGTCGACTGGGACGCGACGGCGGCAAAGATGGCATGGCTCAACGCGCGGTTGCGCAAGCACATTGCCGACGTCCGCCAGTTCATGTCGCCCGATCTGAGCGACAGGCAACGCGCCGCGTTGATCGCCCACCGCACCGGCGCGGTAGGGCCGGTCGCCGCCTGACCTTGACAGGTCGTTGTGTGCCCGCGACGGGACGCCGACCTCAAGTGCAAGGATGACGACATGGACGACATTGCCGACCTGCAAGCCCAACTGGTCGCGCTCCGCCTCGCCGTCGAAGGCGCCTGGCTCTCGCTGCTCAGCAACGATCCTGATCCGGTCGCGGCGGCCGGCAATCTGAAGGAAGAGAATGTCGCGGCGGTCAGCCAGCTCGACGCCTCGACCGACAATGCGAAGGCGCTGCGCGACGCGGTGGCGCTGCACACCGCGCATCTGTGGGGCTCGATCGAATGGCAACTCAAGGCGCTGCGCGACGCGCGGCAATAGTGGCGGCTGGCGTCATTAACCGATCGGGCCTATATAGCCGCCCATGAACGCGCGCGCGATCCTGACGACTACCACCCTCCAGGGTTTCCGGGGGGCTGTCGGCACGCGCTTCTAGCCGCGCCGGCGACCTCGCCCGGGAACGGGTGAGGCCGGCGTCCGCTCTCCCGTTCCGGTCTTTTCCTCGGACGCCAGCCCGTGCATAGGCGCGCGCAAGGTAACAGGAACAAGATATGCTCTCGATCACGCTCCCGGACGGCTCGGTCCGCGAGGTCGCCCCCGGCACGACGCCGGCGGACATTGCCGCGGCGATCGGCCCCGGTCTCGCCAAGGCGGCGATCGCCGCGCGAGTCGACGGCGAACTGCGCGACATCACGCGCCCTCCGGAGGCGGCCGCCAGTCTTGCTTTGGTGACGAACCGCGACGAGGCGGACGCGCTGGAGCTGGCGCGGCACGATTACGCGCATGTCCTGGCCGAGGCGGTGCAGGAGCTGTTCCCCGGCACGCAGATCACCTTCGGCCCGGCGACCGACGACGGATTCTACTACGATTTCGCGCCAAAGGACCGGCCGTTCACCGAAGAGGATCTGCCCGCGATCGAGGAGCGGATGCGCGCGATCATCCGCGCCGACAAGCCGCTGCGCCGCGAGGCGTGGTCGCGCGAGCAGCTCATCAGCCGCTGGCAGCAGCAGGGCGAGACGTTCAAGGCGGAATGGGCCGCCGAGCTGCCGGAGGGCGAGGAACTGACCGTCTATTGGTCCGGCGACGACTGGCTCGACATGTGCCGCGGGCCGCATCTGCCCTCGACGGGCAAGCTCGACCCCAATGCCTTCAAGCTGACGCGCGTATCGGGCGCTTATTGGCGCGGCGACCAGAACAACGCGATGCTGAGCCGCATCTACGGCACGGGCTGGCTCAACAAGAAACAGCTCGACGAGCATCTGTTCCGGCTCGAGGAAGCCGCCAAGCGCGACCACCGCAAGCTCGGGCAGGAGATGGACCTGTTCCACCTCCAGCAGGAAGCGCACGGCAGCGTCTTCTGGCACCCCAAGGGGTATCTGATCTGGCGCCAGCTCGAAGCCTATATGCGTCGCCGGCTCGACGCGGCGGGCTATGTCGAAGTCAAGACGCCGCAGGTGATGGATGCGCGCCAATGGGAGAAATCGGGCCATTGGGGCAAATATCGCGAGAACATGTTCGTCATCCCCGACGAGGTGCCCAATACCGAGGATGAAGGCCCGCTGGTGTCCGACGCCGCCGAATGGATGGCGCTGAAGCCGATGAACTGCCCGGCGCATGTGCTGATCTTCAAGCAGGGCATCACCAGCTATCGCGATCTGCCGCTGCGCATGGCCGAGTTCGGATCGTGCCACCGCAACGAGCCGTCGGGGGCGCTGCACGGCATCATGCGCGTGCGCCAGTTCACCCAGGACGACGCGCACATCTTCGTGCGCGAGGATCAACTGGTCGACGAGGTGCGCGCGTTCTGCGACCTGCTCGACAGCGTATACAAGGATCTTGGCTTCGACACTTATGCGATCAAACTCGCGCTGCGCCCCGACAAGCGCTTCGGCAGCGACGAGATGTGGGACAAGGCCGAACAGGAATTGCGCGACGCGGTCGCCGCATCGGGCCGCGCGACCGATGCGTTCGGATGGGAGGAACTGCCCGGCGAAGGCGCGTTCTATGCCCCCAAGCTCGAATTCCACCTGACCGACGCGATCGGGCGGACGTGGCAGGTCGGCACGATCCAGTCGGACCGGGTGCTGCCCGAGCGGCTCGACGCGAGCTATATCGCCGAGGACGGCCAGCGCCACCGCCCGGTGATGCTGCACCGCGCGATCCTCGGCACGTTCGAGCGGTTCATCGGCATCCTGATCGAGCATTTCGCGGGCAGGCTGCCGCTGTGGCTCGCGCCGGTGCAGGCGGTGGTGGCGACGATCGTCTCCGACGCCGACGATTACGCGGTGCAGGTCGCTGCCGAGCTGCGCAAGGCCGGGCTGCGCGTCGAGACCGACCTGCGCAACGAGAAGATCAACTACAAGGTGCGCGAGCACAGCATCGCCAAGGTCCCGAACCTGCTTGTCGTCGGCAAGCGCGAGGCGGACGAGGGCACGGTCGCGCTGCGCCAGTTGGGGTCGGATCGCCAGCAGGTGCTGACCCTCGCCGCCGCGGTCGAGCAACTGGCGAAGGATGCGCTGGCGCCCGACCTCGCCTGACTTCGCGGGGAGGCTTTCGCCTTCCCCGCAAAATCACTATATCGACCCTCCACCAACCACAGGAGCACCACCTATCCCACCGCCCAATATGCGCCGGCCTTTGCAGGCGCCGCCGATGAACGGCCCTCGCTTCAACGAATTCATCCAGTCGCCCAAGGTCCGCGTGATCGACCATGAGGGCGAGAATCTCGGCGTGATGTACACGCGCGAGGCGATCGAACAGGCGGCCGAAGTCGGGCTCGACCTGGTCGAAGTGTCGCCCAACGCCGATCCGCCGGTCGCCAAGTTCCTCGACGTCGGCAAGTTCAAGTACGAGGCGCAGAAAAAGGCCAATCTCGCCCGCAAGAGCCAGAAGACGCAGGAGATCAAGGAGATCAAGATGCGTCCCAACATCGACGATCATGATTATGAAACGAAGATGAAGGCGATCCACAAGTTCATCGGCGAAGGCGACAAGGTCAAGGTGACGCTGCGCTTCCGCGGCCGCGAACTGGCGCACGGCCAGCTCGGCATGAACCTGCTCAAGCGCGTGCAGGAGGACACCGCCGAGGATGCGAAGGTTGAAAGCTATCCGCGGATGGAAGGCCGCCAGATGCTGATGGTGCTGTCGCCCAAATAAAATAGCGGAGCTATTTTGTGTCTGGTGGGCGACAGCGGCCGGCGGCGCAAAGCGCTGGCCGACGGCGCGAATTTACTTCGCGCCGCTCCCCCTGATTTCTCGGCATCGCGGCGGCAAAGCCGCGTCGTTGGTCGGGAGCTTTGCGCCGCCGTCGGGGCTTGCCCGCGTGGCGCGCAACGTGCGCGTTCTCACGGGCTACGCTGCCGGCGGTTCCCACAATTCGATCGCGTTGCCCTCGGGGTCATGGATGCGCGCGAACTGACCGGTTTCGGGCGCGTTCCACTCGGGTTTGGTGATCACCTCGATCCCGCTGGCGTTGAGTTGTTCGAGCAATGAATCGAGGTCGCTGACCCGAAAGTTGAGCATGAATTGCTTGTCGGCCGCGAAGTAGTCGGTGTCGGCCTTGAACGGCGCGAACACCATTGGCCCGCCCCGGACGGTCCAGCTCCATTCATCGACCGGCCCGGTATCGTCGGCCGAACACCCCGCGCCGACCCCAAGATGTTCGCGATACCAGGCGTTGAGCGCGTCCGGGTCGTTCGCGCGGAAGAAGAAGCCGCCCATCCCCAATACCGGCATCGTCGATCTCCCTTCCTCGCCGCCAGTCCCTTATCGCCGTTCTCAGGCCAGGACGCCATCACCCGAACGGACGATTTTCGCGAATTCGCTTAGGCCGCTTCGCGCACTGCCTCGCCCGCCGCCGCGTCCACCAATCGACGCTCGAGCGCCTTTACCCGGCTCGCCGTATCGATCTTGTCGCCGGTCAGGTCGGTCACATAGAAAGTATCGACCGCGCGTTCGCCATAGGTCGCGACGTGCGCCGAATGGATCGTCACCTTCGACTGGAACAGCGCGTGCGCGAGCTGGTGGAGCAGGGCGGGGCGGTCGCGCGCATTGACCTCCACAACGGTAAAGCGGTTCGACGCATGGTTGTCGATGAACGCCGCGGGGCTGATGTCGAAAGCTTCGGCGCGGGGGCGGGGCGGGGATTTGGCCTTGAGCCGGTCGGCCAGCCTGTTGCGGTTGGCCAGCGCATCCTCGATCGCTCGCTTCAGCCGCGCCAGCTGCCCGGCGTCGTCGAACGGCCGGCCGAGCGGGTCCTGGACGAGAAAATTGTCGAGCGCCATGCCGTCGCGCGTGGTGTGGATGCGCGCGTCGATGATGTTGCCGCCCGCGACGCTGATCGCGCCCGCGATGCGATAGAACAGCCCGGGATGGTCGGCGGCATAGATCGTCACCAGCGTCGCGCCGCGGTCGCGATCGACCGCAGTCGCGATCGACAGCGGATCGTTGCCCGCATCCGCGATCAGCCGGATGTTGGCGGCCAGCACCTCCTCGGGCTCGGCGACCCAATAGGATTCGGGCAATTTCTGCACCGTCTTCGCAAACGCCGTCGCGTCCCAGCCGAGCGCGGCGCCCACCGCCTCCTGCTTGGCGGCGACGCGTTCGCTCCGTCCCTTCTGCTTGTGCCCAAGCCGCAGGACCTCTTCGGCGCTGTCGAACAGATCCGTGAGCAATTGCTTCTTCCACCCGTTCCATACACCCGGGCCGACCGCGCGGATATCGACGACGGTCAGCGTCAGCAGCAGGCGAAGCCGCTCGAGCGACTGCACCGCCTCGCAGAAGTCGAGGATTGTCTTGAAGTCCGACAGATCGCGCTTGAACGCGGTCGCCGACATCAGCAGGTGACAGCGCACCAGCCACGCCACGGTCTCGGTCTCGGCGGGGCTGAGCCCGAAGCGAGGGCACAACCGCATCGCGACCTCCGCGCCCAGCACCGAATGGTCCCCGCCGCGTCCCTTGGCGATATCGTGAAGCAGCACCGCGACATAGAGCACGCGGCGACTGGCAATCTGTTTCATGATCGCATGGCTGAGCGGGTGGTCGTCCTGCAACTCACCTTTCTCGATCCGGCTGAGCAACCCGATCGCGTGGATCGTATGCTCGTCGACCGTGAAATGATGGTACATGTCGAACTGCATCTGCGCGACGACACGGCCGAAATCGGGCACGAAACGGCCGAACACCCCGGCCTCGTTCATCCAGCGCAACGCCAGTTCCGGATCATGCCGACTGGTCAGCAGTTCGAGAAACAGCGCGTTCGCGTCCGGATCGCGGCGGATGTCGTCGACCAGCTTGGCGTCGCGCGCCGCGGCGCGCATCGCCAGCGGATGGATCTCCATTTCGTGGCGGTCGGCCAGCACGAACATCTCGATCAGCCGCGTGGGCTTCTCCGCGAGGAAATTGTCGTTCGGCAACGCCAGTCGTCCGCGGTC
>JAFEEZ010000282.1 GCA_018240825.1 Pseudomonadota bacterium
CACCGTTGTCGCTGCCGGCCGACTTTCGCGCCGCAACGGCTGCGTTGGCCGCCGCGTGATGAGCGAGGCCGCAGTCCATGGCCTGGTCGACGGTGATGGTCGACTGATCGAAGCGGGCGCGCCGCTCGACGAACTCAACGCGCGCGCCGGCGGCGCGATCGGTCAGCCATTCGCGGTGCCGCAAGTAGCCGTGCTTGCGCGCTTGGCGCAGCGGCTCGGCATCACCGTATCGCGCCACGTATTGGCTGCGGACGGTTCCGACGACATCGAGTTGTGGGTCCGGGCGGAACCGGTCGAGGAAGGCGTCAAACTCTCGCTGAGCGGCTGGCGCGTCAAGGCACCGTGGACGCCGCCGGCCGACCCTGCGCGTCGGGAACGCGACTTGCTGCTTAGCGACGCCGACTGGTCGTGGGAGACCGACGCAACGCTGCACCTGACCGCTATTGGCCCCGAGGCGGCGCAATATGGCGTCGACCCAGACGGCCTGCTCGGCCTTCCTCTCGACGCGCTGATGTCGCCCATGCCCGACGATCGCGGAGCGATGCCGCTGTTCGGCGTCCTGCTGGCGCATGGCCCGTTCGATGGGCAACCCGCGACGATTCGCTCGACCGGCGCGATCGTCACGCTGTCGGCGCGACCGCGCCGCGATACCGCGGGCAGGTTTGCCGGTTATATCGGTGCGGCGCGGACGGTGGCGCCGTTGCCCGCCGCCGGGGCGGGCGCTGAGGCGCTGACGGAGGCGTTCAGCGAACGCTTGCAGCGCGCCCTGCGTCAACCGCTCGGCCGGATCATCGCCAATGCCGACAGCATCAACGCCCAGACCGACGGCCCGGTGCGGCAGGACTATGTCGACTATGCGGCAGACATAGCGAGCGCCGGGCGGCACCTGATGGCGCTGGTCGACGATCTCGTCGACTTGCGGGCGATCGAGCGGCCCGACTTCGCCGCTTCGGCCGAGTCGATCGACCTCGCCGATCTCGGTCGCCGCGCCGCGGGCCTGTTGAGCGTTCGCGCAGCGGAGCGGAACGTGCGGATCGACAGGCCTCAGGACGGCGACGCCGCGCCCGCGACCGGTGAGTTCAAGCGCGTGCTGCAGATCCTGGTCAATCTGATCGGCAACGCGGTGCGGTATTCGCCCGACGGCGGCACGGTGTGGGTTCGCACGCACCGCGACCGCAACGCCGCGGTGATCATCGTCGCCGACCAGGGCGAGGGCATCGCCAGCGAGGACCAGGCGCGCATCTTCGAGAAGTTCGAGCGCGTCGACCCCAGCGAACCGGGCGGCAGCGGGCTGGGCCTCTACATCGCCCGCCGACTGGCGCGCGCGATGGGCGGCGACCTAACCGTTGATTCGGCGCCGGGCGAGGGCGCGCGGTTCATGCTCAGCCTGCCGGGACGAGCTGCCTAACAACAAGCTAAGGTCACACCAGGTCACACTAGCGACGATCCGTCCCGCCAGCCGAAAGCACGCCGCACGGTATACGGGCGAACACGAGTTCGCGGACCGAAGATGACCAAGCGAGATAAGGGACGTGCGCATGACAGAAGCCTGTCATGCGAAATCCTACATTGGTAGCGTTATTCAGCGTCGCCGCGCCCAGCCGATCAATCGCCCGAACAGCGCGAGAAGCGCGCCCCACAGCATCCAGATGCGCACGTCGAGCATGAAGCTCGACGCCGGCCAGTGGCCACGTCCGCGCCTTGCAGGAACCATAGCCCGCCCGTCGCGACGCAGAGTGCGCCAAGGATGTGAGGATCAGGCGACTCAGCGCTTGTTCACCGGCACGTAATCACGCTGCGTCGGGCCGGTGTAGAGCTGGCGCGGCCGGCCGATCTTCTGCGCCGGGTCGCTGATCATTTCGTTCCACTGCGCGACCCAGCCAACCGTGCGGGCAAGCGCGAACAAGGCCGTGAACATCGTTGTCGGAAAGCCAATCGCCGACAGGATCACGCCCGAATAGAAATCGACGTTCGGAAACAATTTCTTCTCGATGAAATACGGATCGTTGAGCGCCATATGCTCGAGCTGGAGCGCGACCTCGAACACCGGATCGTTGACCTTCAGCGCGTCGAACACTTCGCGCACGGTCTGCTGCATCACGGTCGCGCGGGGGTCGTAATTCTTGTACACGCGGTGGCCGAAGCCCATCAGGCGGAACGGGTCGTTCTTGTCCTTGGCGCGCGCGATGAATTCCGGAATGCGATCGGGCGTGCCGATTTCACGCAGCATGTTGAGTGCGGCCTCGTTGGCGCCTCCATGCGCCGGACCCCACAGGCATGCGATGCCCGCCGCGATGCATGCGAACGGATTGGCGCCCGACGATCCGGCAAGGCGGACGGTCGAGGTCGATGCGTTCTGTTCGTGGTCGGCGTGAAGTATGAAGATACGGTCAAGCGCCTTTTCGACCACCGGGTTCACGACATAGGGCTCGGCCGGGACGCCGAACGTCATGCGAAGGAAGTTCCCGGTATAGCTTAGCGAGTTGTCGGGATAGAGGAATGGCTGGCCGAGACTGTACTTGTACGCCATCGCGGCGATCGTCGGCATCTTCGCGATCAGGCGGTGCGACGCGATCATCCGCTGGCGCGGATCGTTGATATCCGTCGAATCGTGATAGAAGGCGCTGAGCGCGCCGACCACGCCGCACATCACCGCCATCGGGTGCGCGTCGCGCCGGAACCCGCGATAGAAAGTCGCGAGTTGTTCGTTGAGCATGGTGTGGCGGCTGATCGTGTAGGTGAAGTCGGCAAGTTCCTTTTGCGACGGCAACTCGCCGTTGAGCAGGAGGTAGCTGACCTCCATGAAGCTGGATTCCTCGGCAAGCTGCCCGATCGGATAGCCGCGATGGAGCAGCACTCCCTCGTCGCCATCGATATAGGTCAGCGCGCTTTCACAGCTCGCGGTCGATGTGAAGCCGGGGTCGTAGGTGAACATGCCGGTGTCGGCATAGAGCTTGCGAATGTCGATCACGTCAGGGCCGACTGAGCCCGACATGACGGCATAATCGTGGTTGCCGAGCTTGATCGTGGGCGTGTCGGTCATCGTAACTTCCCTTCGAATCCTTACGCCATCCGGTCGGCGATGCGGCCCAGGCTTTCATCGCGGCCGAGCACGGCGAGCACGTCGAAGATACCGGGCGAGGTGCGCTTGCCGGTCAACGCCGCACGCAGCGGCTGTGCGACCTGCCCCAGCTTGACCCCGGCGTCCTCGGCGACCCGCCGAACCGCGTTTTCTAACGCCTCCGTATCCCACCTTTCGGCGGCGTCAAGCGCCGTGTGCAGTTGCGAAAGAAGCGCCGGCGCATCGCCCGCGAGGAGAGTTGCGGCGTCCGCATCGATTTCCAACGGCCGGGCGGCGAAAAGGAACGCACTGGCGTCCGCAAGCTCGTTGAGATTGGCCGCGCGCGCCTTGAGGAACGGCATGGTGCGGTGCAGCAGATCGCGCTGCGATTCGTCGAGCGGGTGGGGGAGGCGGGCGGCGACCAGGCCGGTCAGGCGAACGTCGTCGGCCTCCCGAACGTAATGACCGTTCAGGTTCTCCAGTTTCTTGAGATCAAACCGGCTTGGTGATTTGCCGACCCCCGACAGGTCGAACCATTCGATCGCTTGCTCACGGCTGATGATCTCGTCGTCGCCATGCCCCCAGCCGAGCCGGAGCAGGTAATTGTCGACCGCTTCGGGGAGCAGGCCCATCTCGTCGCGATAGGCGTCGACGCCGAGCGCGCCGTGCCGCTTCGACAGTTTGGCGCCGTCCGAGCCGTGGATGAGCGGGATGTGCGCATAGGTCGGTTCAGCCCAGCCCATCGCGCGATAGATCGGCAACTGCCGGAAGGCGTTGTTGAGGTGGTCGTCGCCGCGAATGACATGCGTGACGCCCATGTCGTGATCGTCGACCACCACCGCGAGCATGTAGGTCGGCGTGCCGTCGGAGCGCAGCAGGACGAGATCGTCGATCTCGCTGTTCTGGACGGTGACTTCCCCTTGGACGCGATCGTGGATCGTCGTCGCTCCCTCGGTCGGCGCCTTGAGGCGAATGACGTGCGGGGCGGACGGATCGTTTGGCGTGCGGTCTCGCCACGGCGAGCGGATGCGAAGCGGTTTCTTCGCGGCTTCGGCCTCGGCGCGCATCCGGGCAAGTTCGTCCTGAGTCAGGTAGCAGCGGTAGGCGGCGCCTTTTTCCACCAACTCGTACGCGATCGCGGCGTGGCGGCCGGCGCGGGCGAACTGGTAAATCTCGTCGCCGTCCCAGTCGAGATCGAGCCAGCGCATCCCGTCGAGGATCGCGTCGATGGCGGGCTGGGTCGAACGCGCGCGGTCGGTGTCCTCGATTCTGAGCAGGAACTTGCCGCCGTGATGACGCGCAAAGAGCAGGTTGAACAATGCGGTGCGCGCGCCGCCGATATGGAGATAACCGGTCGGCGAGGGCGCGAACCGGGTGACGACTGGGGTGTCGGATGCGCCCGCGGGCGATCCGGGATCAGAACTTGCGCTCAACCGCGCGTGCTCCCAAGCTGAAGACATATGGCGACGATCGCCGAGGGGGCTCCTAGCACGCGTAACTTGTGGCTTCAAACGCAGGCCGCAAGGGGCCGGCGTGCGCGCGACGCACTTGAGGTCTGGCTGGAGGCGGAGCGGGATCAGTTGCCGCTGTGGCTGCCGGTTGCGTTAGGCGGCGGAGTCGCGGCATGGTTCGCGTTGCCCGACCCGGCGCAATGGACCGCGGCGATATGCGGACTGGCGGCGGTCGCCCTGGCCGCGATTGCCGTCGGACGGCACGGGCGGGCGGGGCGGGCTGTTGCGATCGGCGCGGTGGTGGCCGCATTGGGCGTGGGGCTGGCATGGTGGCGAGCGGAAAGGGTCGCGGCGCCAGTGCTGACGCGACCCGCGATCGTGACAATGACGGCGCGGGTGGAGAGTGTCGAGCCGTTGCCCGCGCGGGAACTGATGCGTTTGCGGCTGGCGCCGTTATCGACTGAGATCGGCCCGACGAGCGGCAGGGGACGACCACCGCCCGCGCTGCCGCGTCATATCCGGGTCAACCTTGCTCAAGCCGACGCGCCTGCCGGCCTCGGGCCTGGTGCGGTCATCGCGCTTCAGGCCCGGCTGACGCCACCCAACGATCCCATTGTGCCAGGGGCGTACGATTTTCGCCGCGTTGCGTGGTTCGACCGGCTGGGAGCGACCGGGAAGGGGATTGCGCCGGTGACGGTGCTGACATCGGGGGCGGCGTCGAATGGCCTTCGTGCGCGTCTTGCGGCGCACATCGAGGCGCAGGCGCCGGGCAGCGCGGGCGGGATCGCCGCGGCGCTGGCGGCGGGAGACGAAGGGGCGATCGGCCAGGAGGATTCGGACGCGATGCGACGGTCGGGGCTGGCGCATCTGTTGTCGGTCAGCGGATTGCACATCACCGCAGTGGTCGCGGCGACGATCTGGGCGGTGACGCGGTTGCTGGCGCTATGGCCGTGGCTCGCGCTCCGCACGCGCATACCGGTGATCGCGGCGGGGGTCGGGGCGCTGGCGGCGATCG
>JAFEEZ010000283.1 GCA_018240825.1 Pseudomonadota bacterium
GCGCCATCACCCCGCCCAGGCTCCAGCCGACCAGGCTGACCTTCTGTCCGCTCTCCTCATACACCGCGAGCACGCGTTCGATCAGCTTCTCGCCATGGCGCCCGATCGCCTTGGGGCCGAGGTTGCGGCCCAGATCCCAGCTATGCGCGGCGTAACCATGGCGCTTCAGGAAGCCGCGCAGGATGCCGGTCGAGCGATCGGATGTGACGAAGCCGGGCAGCACGATCACCGGGTGCCCATCGCCGCGCGGCGCGGTCGCCAGCATCGGCGCGGCCCAGGGCAACGACCCCAGTTCGAACAGCGCGCGCGGCAATTCGGTGAGCGCGAGCAGCGCGGAGGGCGCTTTCACGCTCGGCTGGGGTGCTGCACTGGCCATTCATAATTCTCCTGCAAATCGAGCGGCATCTACGCGCCGTCCCGTTATTCGATCCCTATTCGATACCGATCGCCTGATGCCGCGCCGCGACTCGCGTGGCGTCATAACTTAGAATGGCGAGGTCGTGGGTCTTGCCGTCGGTCCCGCGCACCTGGTCCTTCAGCATCGCTTCGGCGCGGAACCCGACGCCTTCGAACAAGGCGATCGACCCGGTCTGATCGACCGTCATCCGCGCAGTCAGCTTGGCGAGACCGCGTTGTTGCGCGATCATGAAGATGCCCTGAAGCAAGTCGCTGCCCAGCCCCGACCCGCGCCGTCCCGACGCGACGAGCAACCGGACTTCGCCGACATGCCGCGACCAGCCGAGCGGATCGAGGACCAGCGCGGCGGTCGCGACGATCTCGTCGCCATCCTCGGCGATCAGGCTGTCGATCTCGCCCTTTTCGATCGCGTCGAGCCATGCCGCCACGACCCGCGGTTCGCGGATGTCGCGGCTGAGGAACAGCAGGTCGTGTTCGGGCAGGCTCGCGGCGAAGGCGATCACCTTGTCGCGATCCTCGGGTCGAAAGCGGCGGATGGCGTGGCTCATGTCGACCGCTCCCCGAGCCATGCGACGAGGTTGGGCCACAGTCGTCGAACCGCGTTCGGCCCCGCGACCAGGCTGACATGACCGCCCTTCAGCATGATCGCCTGTTTGTCAGCCGATCCCACCATATCGATCAGCGGCGCCGAGGCCGCGGTGGGAACGATATGGTCATGTTCGGCCGTCACGTGGAGAAACGGGGCCTTGATCGCGCCGAGATCGACAACCTGTCCGCCAACGTCGAGCGTGCGTTCGAACAACTCGTTGCGCCACATCAGCTTCTTGGTGGTCTGGCGAAAATATTCGCCCGCCAGCGGCAGCTGGTCCGAGGTCCAGCGGTCGAACATGCGGTACGACTTCACGAATTCGTCGTTCCACAGGTTATCGTACAGGCGGATATTGCCCGCGGCGCGCGCCGCGGGACGCAGCATGTCGAACGCGGTGTAGAGATAGTCCGCCGGGCAATTGCCGAATGTATCGACCAATTTGTCGACATCGAAGAAGCGGCGGTCAGCCCAGGTCCGGAACATCTCCATCTTCGAAAAATCGACCGGAGTCGTGAAGGTGACGAGGTTGGCGAGCCCAGCCTCGGGATGCAGCGCCGCCCACAGCAACGACAGCACCCCACCGAAACAATAAGCGACGACGCTGATATCGTCTTCGCCCGTCTCCGCCTTTACGCGCGCGACCGCGGCTGGCAGGAAATCGAGCACGTAGCTCTCGAGCGTCAACGTGCGCTCATCGGCGCGCGGCGCGTCCCAGTCGAGCATGAACACGTCGAACCCGGCGTCGAGCAGATATTCGACCAGGCTCTGCCCCGGCACCATGTCGAAAATGTAGCCGCGATTGGTCGTCGCCATGACGAGCAGGATCGGCACGCGATACACGTCGTCGGTGCGCGGATGGTAATGATAAAGCCGCATCGTGCCGCGTTCGATCAGCACGTCCTTGGGCGTGGCGCCGAGCGTCGGCCCGCTCGTCCGGAAATATTCGAGCCCCTTGAGGTTGCGCTGCATCGCCCGTTCGAACTCGACGCGTGCGGCGTCGGCCATGTCGAGGGCGGCGGTCGCCATTATCGTTGTGCCAAAAGTGGCGCGTTCCCCCGCGAAGGCGGGGGTCCAGAGTCGCAAGCGATGCGCTCTTGGCTCTCGATTCCCGCCTGCGCGGGAATACAGGAATGGAGCGCCGTCAGTCCTTCTTCTCCGGTGGTTTGCGGGTCCGGCTCGGCCGGGGTCGGTTGGCGCGCGCGGGCGGGCCGCCGAGCCGCTCCTCGATCCGCCCCAACGTCGCCTCCATCCGCGAAAGGCGTGCGGACAAATCCTCGATCTCGGCGCGGCTCGGCATGTTGGCGGCGGCGAGCGCGCGAGCCATCATCGCGTTGACCGCTTCCTGGTTGTTCATCTGCGCGGCGGTGGCGCCATGCATCAAGCGCGCGAATTCGTCGGACTTGGCCAGCCCGCCGCCGACGCTGTTCGCCATCTTCTCCCATTCGCCCAGCATGTCGCGAAACATCGCGGCCGGATCGGTGCTAGTCATGGTGACATCCTGAGTCGGGCTGCCCAAAGCGTCAAGCGGTCATTTGCCGCGCCGTGGGACGCGGCAATTCACTTCGGACAGACAGCGCCGCTGTCGACCCACGCCTTGGTCAGCGCGCCGAACGCGGCCTGCGTCCCCGGCGCGGGCGCGCGGTCGGGGCCGGGGCTCCAGCCCCAGCCGACCAGCTCGTCCTTGCCGTTATGCTCGATCAGTTGCGCCAGCGTCATGCCGCCATTCTTCCTGGGGTCCTTGATCGCCGCGCAGATCTGGCTGAGCGTCAGCCCCTGCCATGCCATGCTTTTCGGCGCGAGATGCCACCTGGGATTGCCCGGCACCGTCTCCGGCCCATTGCCGAACGTGGCGTTGCGCGGCCCGTGGCACGTCGCGCATTCCATCCCCGCGGCGCCGAATCCTTCGGGCCCACGCGTCACCGGCGGGTTATGCAACAGCATCGCGTCGCCCTGGGTCGGGCTGTCGGTGCGCGGATGGCAGTTGAGGCAACGGGGCGAGGTCAGCACCTTGCCCATCTCGGTAAAGATCGCCGCCGACCGCGTCTTGGGGTCCGCGATCGACGCGAACGCATTGACCGGCTTGAGGGCTCTCGTTGTGCCGCCATAGGCGATCGCGAACGGCAGGACGACGGCGGACCCGGCCAGCGCGATCCGGCCGATACGCGGGAGCGACATCATGCCCTGCCCCCCGTATTGACCGGGTGAATAAACGGCAGGCGGTTGACGACCTTTCCGGTCAACTTGCGCCAGGCGTTGGCGACCGCGGGCGCCGCGGGCGGCAGGCCGGGCTCGCCGATCCCGGTCGGGTCGACGGTCGACTTGATGATCGCGACCTCGACATCGGGCATCTCGCCGATCCGCATCGAGCGGTATGTATCGAAGTTCGATTGCTGCACCACGCCGCCCTCGCCCAGCGTGATTTCCGAATAGAGCGCGTGGCCGAGGCCGTAGCCGATCCCGCCCTCGACCTGCGCGCGGACGACGTTGGGGTTGATCGCGACGCCGCAATCGACCGCCGCCCAGATTTTGTGGACCCTGGGCACGCCTTCGCTGCCGACCGAGACTTCGGCGATCTGCGCAACATACGATCCGAAGCTCTTGTGAAACGCGACGCCGCGCGCGCGGCCCGATTTGGCGGAAAGTCCACCGGCCAGCTCGGCGACCTTCGTCAGCACCGCCTTCGATCGCTCCTCCTTCATCAAGGCCA